>DAORCZ010000691.1:0-4900 GCA_035345735.1 Pseudomonadota bacterium
GGCTCGATCGCGGCGGTGGCGATCTGCTGCCGCAGCGCGGTGATGTCGCGTCGTGCAGTCGCGCTGTACAGGCCCAGCCGCAGCCAACCCTGTGGCTTGAGCACGCCCAGCAGGGCCCGCAGACCCCGCCGCGGATCGGCCAGGTGATGCAGCACGCCCATGCTCTCAACGGCATCGAAGTGCATCCCGAGCTCGGCGCAGCTCAGCAGGTCCGCGCGCACGAAGCGCAGATTGCGCAGGCCAAGCTCGTCGCTCTTGCGCTGCGCGTACGCCAAGCTGCTCAGGCTGAGATCGATGGCCAGGACCTCGGCCTGTGGGTAGCTCATCGCCGTCGCGATGGGGTGCTTGCCGGTGCCGCAGCCAGCCACCAAGATGCGCGGCGCCGGATGCTGCACAAGCGCTGGCAGCAAGCGCAGCTGACTGCGATCCCCCTGACCCGGCAACCAATTGGGCTGTGCCTGCCAGCGCGGAAATGGGCTCGCCTCATACTGTGCTCGCACCGCTAGCGACACCGGGTCGTCGATCACGCCAACCTGCCGGATCTGCGAACGCAGTGCGGACTCGATCTGTGGCTCGGCGATCTGGGCCCGCAAGAGCCGCGTGAAGTCGGCGCGCTGACTGTGCGGAGCGGCCGCCAACAGCACATCGCTCTGGGGAAGCTGCGACAGCGGCTCGTAGCACGCCAGCACCGCCAGCTGAAACCAGCGTCGCTCGTCGCGCAGCGTGGGCTCGCGCAAGTTCGATAGTTCGCTTCTTAGTGCCCCAACCCACGCGTCCTCATCTGCGTCGTGATACCAGGCGTAGTCGCTAGCGAAGCAAGGGTGGCTCAGCGCAACGGCAAGCTGCACCATGGCTGGGGACGGCAGCCCCGGCGAGGTCGCGTCTTGCAGCAGCAAGCGACGCAGGCTCTGCAGGGTTAGCTCGGGCTCGACCCCCAGCACGCGCACCAAGCGCAGCATGCGGCACAGCTCAGGATCGGCGTCGTGTTCCCGGGCCCGCAGCGCGGCCAGCGCCGTCGCCAGGGTGCCGGCTCGTCGCCCCTGCAGCCAGCCCTGCAGCGTCGGCTGGCTGCAGACAAAGGAATAGACGACGTTGGGTAGCTCCGCCGGGTCGAGACGCGAATCCTCGATGCCATCCCACAGACAGCGCCGCAGTCGTTCGCTGATCTGATCGGCCACGGTGCCGGCCAACGCATGATCGAGGAATCGCCAATAGCGACGCTGCCCCGGGTCGCAGAAGGCCGCCCGCGCAAAGCTCGCCCGCGCAGGTGCGAGCAGCCCCTGATCCCAAAGTTGCTGAGCCCGCAGGCAGTGGCTTTCGGCCTGCTCGGCATCGGGTGGGTGCAGGGGGCTCATCCGGTGGGGGCGTCGGCGCGGTTGCGCATTGGGTTTTCCAGCGGGCCCGCCGGCTGCGAGGCAGCCCGTCGACGGGTCAACGGGGCCAGCGGCCAGCCCGGCTGCGTCACCGGACCTCGCATGTGTTGATGTTGCTGAATATCGAAGTGGCAATAGTGCAACAGTGCGTGATCACGAAAAACGCCATAAGCCGGAGCAATTTCTAAATCCTTCAAAAATGTATCATAGTAAAATACCATCAAAGATTCGCCCATTTCGGTAGTCGTTCCGTCTTTGTATTTGACAATCAGCTTCTTTCTATCTTGGCCTGGGTTCGGCAGTTCCGAAATCGACATCCCAAACTTGGCCGGATTCCGATAAATCTCTGTACCTTCAAGCAGACAATAGAAACTGCGATGGGTATGATGAATGATGTCCGCGTGGTCATGAATGAACTGCATGGTCTCGAATAGTTCGCTCAGGGTCTCGGTAGGAAAGCCGACCATGACAAAGGCATGGTTACGAATACCAGCGTCGCGGGCATTGGTAAACGTCGTCCGAATAGATTCTACGGTCGTGCCTTTGTTGACTAATTCCAGAATCCGCGGATTTGCTGATTCCAGACCCCAAACCACATATCGGCAGCCGGCCCGATACATCACATCTAGCGCTTCACGGGTGTAGTCTGGCCCCGGTCGCAGATAGGCATAAAAATAGACTTCTAGCTGGCGCCTGAGGATCTCCTCCGAGATCTCGCGAAAGCGCTTGGCGGCGATCATCTCGTCGACGAAGTGAAAGTGATGATGGCCCCGGCGGACATGGTGTTCGATCTCGTCGACGACGCGGGCCACCGAGGCGCGGGCGTAGACATTGAGGGTCCCCTCCGCACAGAAGCTGCATTTGGCCCAATAGCAGCCTTTCTGCGAGAGGACAGGAATCACCATCCGATGGGTAAAATAGGAATCCAGACGATGATCAGAAAAATCGGGATATGGATTCGCATCCATATTGGTCCGCTGCACAGGATTGCTGACAACTTGGCCGGCGCGGCGGTACACGAGCCCAGGAATCGTTGTATCCACATCGTTGCGAGCGATCGACTGCAAGAGGCGCAGCAAGGGCACTTCGGCGGCGTCGCGAATCGCATAGTCGACATAACTCTGCGACATGACGCGCTCAAACGAGCTATCCAGAGCGGCCCCGCCAAAAATGATAATTTTGTTCGGGTATTTTTCTTTAATAATCTGCGCGAGGGCGAGCGAGAAGGATACCTGTTCATCAAACAGGAGCGAAAACCCCACTACCAGGGGATCGCCCTGCAACGCATAGTCGAGAAACTCTGAGACTTTCTGACGTCCCAGTGTGGTCGGGGCATCGCTTAGCAGCTTAATTGTTTTAAGATGCAGGGCGCGGGTAAATTGAATGAAATCGACGGACGCGCGATTGTACTTCTCTAGATCGAAGAAATCGTCCCCACGACTACGCAAGAAGCCCGAAGCGGCGTGAAAGCGCTCTAGCTCGGGCGGGACCTGCGTGCGCTGTCGGGCCTCAGCGATCTCGGCGGCCAAGCGATGGTGCCACTCTAGGTTGAGGTCCAGGCCGCGCACGCGGATCGCAGGATCCTGCGCCAGCGCGGACTTCAGGCTGGCGATGCCCAGAGGCGGTGTCACCGGATCGACGAAGGGGCAGTACAAGAGATTGACCTGCACGGATCGACTCCCACTGCGGGTGGTTGGGCGCTGTTGAAGAGGTCAGAGAAAGATCCTCGCCAGGGCCAGGCTGGCGGGGGGCGCGCAATAGCGCACATCGGGGCGACGGTCCCTTCATCATCGCAAGGATGCGAGCGCAGAAGAAGCGTTCTTTGCGCGTGAACAGCCCACGCTGCCGATCGCTACCGGGTGGTCTGCAAGAATGCGGTCGCCGTCAAGCTCGGTCAGGGCCAGCACCGAGGCTGGCAAGCCCGCCAAAGCACGGTGGCTTTGCACCGGGCCGAGAACGCAAGCGCGGCGATCTTCCACCGGCGGCCTGTGCTGCCCCGCTGCACGGCGCGTTCGGCCGAGCGGCGCAGGAACCGGTACCGCGCAGCGCAGGGCGGGATGGCGGCGAGCTGTTCAGTGCGCCCGTATCCTACGTCTGCTTGACGCGGAGCAAGCCGATGGGGTTGGCAGCGGCTGAGCGATCGGCTCTAGGCACAGCCGCAGGACAGAACTACGTGGATGAAAACGCGCGGAGAGGTCTGCCCGGAGCATCAGCCGACGCTGGATCTTTGGCGGCAGCCTGACGAATCCTCTCCTCGGTGCAATGAAGACCGCGGGCTCTCATCGATGCGCTTGCGACGCCAATCCCACATCGTTGCATGGCAGCGCATTGGGCGAACCGCGTGTCGGTTTTTCCTAGGCGTGCAGGGTGTATCTCGACGGCCCAGCAGCTCCAGCACGCTCGACGGAATCCGCCATCCTCAGGCCGGGTTGGGCTACACTTACTTGATCGTTTTGTGGCCCAAGACCGGGGGGATTTGGCCGTGATCGAGATTGGTCCGTACGTCCTGACGACCACCGTCAGCCAGAACGCTTCCAACCTGCTGTACCGTGGCTATCGCAGCGGATCTCGACTGCCGATCATCGCCAAGATTCCGCGCGGTGATCACCCCAGCGCCAAGGATCTGGCGAAGCTGCGGCATGAGTTCGCCATCCTGCGCGAGCTGAATCACCCCGGCGTACCGCGCGCCCACGATCTTTTGCCCTATCGCAGCGGCTCGGCCCTGATCATCGAAGACAAGGGCTTCGTCTCGCTGAACGAAGTGCTGAGCGAGCGCCGCCTGCCGCTGTCCACCGTGCTGCGCCTGACCACCGAGGTGGCAGAGATCCTCGGCTATCTGCATCGCAGCCATGTCATTCACAAGGACATCAAGGCGCAGAACATCGTCGTCCATCCCCAGCTTTTCAAGGCCCAGGTGATCGACTACGGCATCGCTGCGCGCTTGGCCCGCGAGAGCCAGAACAACACCAAGATCGAGTCGCTGGAAGGAACCCTGACGCACATCTCGCCCGAGCAGACGGGGCGGACGCATCGCGTCATTGATGCGCGCACGGATTTCTATGCGCTGGGCGTCACGCTGTACGAAATGCTGACTGGCACGCTGCCGTTTGTGTCGAACGACCCGCTGCAGCTGGTGCATAGCCACATCGCCCGCATGCCGCCGGCGCCGCACGAGATCGTCCGTGAGCTGCCGCCGGTGCTTTCGAAGATCGTGCTGAAGCTGATGGCCAAGAACGCCGAAGACCGCTACCAAAGCGCGGCCGGCCTGGTGGCCGATCTCGGCATCTGTCAGAAGCAGTGGGATGAAAGCCAGCGCATCGACGACTTTGCGCTCGATCGCCAGATTCCCAGCGCTGAGCTGCGCATTCCGCAGCGCCTGTACGGTCGCGAGCATGAGCTGGCCACGCTGCTCGGTGCCTTCGAGCGCATCCGGGGGCGCGGTGCCGAGCTGGTGTTGATCTCGGGCTATTCGGGAATTGGCAAGTCGGCACTGGTGCAGGAAGTCAACGGCCCCATCGCACGCGAAG
>DAORCZ010000692.1:0-4897 GCA_035345735.1 Pseudomonadota bacterium
GACGACGCCGGGCATGACCTCGTCGGAGAGCACCACCGGAGCTTCCACCTGGCCCACCCGCGACGCGATGGCGACGCGCTGACCGTCCCCGATCCCGCGGGCCGCAGCATCTCCTGGATGCATGATCAGCGTGCAGCGCTCGGGCCCTTTGACCAGCCGTTCGCTGTTGTGACACCACGAGTTATTCGAGCGTAGCTGCCGCCGGCCAATCAGCAGAAGCGGTGCGCTGGCCGGATCAGATGCCGCGGTGTGCAGCGCCTGCTGCCGCTGCACCAGATACCCCGACAGCCGCGGCAAGTCGCCGAGCATCGTGGGGTGCGCGACATCGATGCGCCGGTCGGCGGTTTGCAGGCGGGCTGGCATGCACGGGACCAGCGGACCCAGATCGACGCCGTGCTCGGCCGCGCGCAGCTTGGACAGCGACAGACCACCGAGTCCCCGTCGCAGACCATGCGGACCCAAGCGCAGAAAGACATCCAGCGAGCGCGCCGGATCCAAGGGCGTGCGGCCCGATCCGCCGAGCAGACGCAGCGCGTTGGCCAGGACTTTGTCGGTCGGTCCACCGCGTCCATCGCGGGCATCGGCGGCGAGCAGGCGCTGCATCAGGCCAGCGAAAATTTCCCAGTCATGGCGTTGATCCGGGCCTTTTTCAAACAGCGCCGGCGAGTACTTGGCGGTGTTGCGCACAGCGATGGCGTGGAAGGCCAGGTCGTAGTGATCGTGCTCCAGCGCGAAGGTCGGCGGCAGGATCAGGTTCGCGTGGCGCGTCGTCTCGTTGCGATAGATATCGATGGCCACCATGAACTGCAGCCGGGCCAGCGCCTCGTCGAGCCGGCGGCCGTTGGGCGTGCTGAGGACGGGGTTTCCAGCGTGCGTGATCAGCGCGCGGATCTGCTTGTCCCCCGGCGTGTCCATCTCTTCGGCCATGCAGGCCGCCGAGAGTTCACCACCAAACTCGGGGATGCCGCGCACCCGGCTTTGGAACTTGTTGTGGTGGCCCTGCTGTCCAAGCAGCGTGCCCAGCTGCACCAGGTTCACCGCCGGCGTGGTGAACATCGCCCCGCCTTCGCGATCGAAGTGGCCCGAGAGGATGTTCAAGACCTCGATCATCCAGTTGCACAGCCCGCCAAAGGCGTGGGTCGAGATGCCGACGCGTCCGTAGATGACGGCGCGCGAGCGGGCCATGTACTCGTGCACGATGCGGCGCAGCGTGGCGGCCGGCACCGAGGTCGCAGCAGCGACGGCCTCCGGCGTGAACTCGCGCAGTGCCGAGCCCAGCTCATCGACGCCTTTTACGACCTCGGCAAAGCGGCCGGGACGAATCATCCCTTCGGTGTAAAGGACGTTGAGCATCGCCGCGAGGATCAGCGCATCGCTGCCCGGATGCACGGGGAGGTGCTCGTCAGCCAGCTCGGCGGTCTCGCTGCGTCGGGGATCGAAGACGACGATCTTGCCGCCGCGGCCGCGAATCGCTTCCAGACGCCGCCGCATGCCGGGGGCCGACATGATGCTGCCGTTCGAGACGACGGGGTTTGCGCCAAAGACGATGAAGTAATCGGTGCGATCGACATCGGGCACCGACAGCAGGAACTGGTGACCGTAGAGCAGCAGCCCCCCCAGCATCTTCGGTAGCTGATCGACCGAGGTCGCCGAGAAGCGACTGCGGCTCTTAAGCACCTTGGCGAAGAGCAGCGAGTAGAGGATCGCGCCGTGGTTATGCACCGTCGGATTGCCCAGGTACATGCCCACCGCGTGGGGACCGTGCTCGCTGCGGATGCGGTGAATCTGCTCCGCCGCTTCGTCGAGCGCTTCGTCCCAGCCGATCTCGTGCCAGGTGTCGCCGACTCGCCGCATGGGGCGACGCAGCCGATCCGGATCGTGGTGGATGTCGCCGAGCGCCGTCGCCTTGGGACAGATGTAGCCCTGGCTGAAGGGATCGTCGGCATCGCCGCGGATGCTGGTCACGCGGTCGCCCTCGGTCTCGATGCGGACGCCACACATCGCTTCACACAGGTTGCACGAACGGAAGTGAACCATGGCGACTCCTTGGCCAGCGGGGGCCGGTGTGCGGGGATCGATGATGGCTACTTGCTGCTGCCGACGGGAATGGTCGCCAGTGGCACGTAGTCGGGGGCGCCTTCGCCCAGACGGCTCTCGTAGAGGATGACGTCTTTGACGGCAAACGGCGGGCCGATCGGCCGGTCGCCGTAGCTCGAAAGCAGATCCGTGAGACCGCGTCGCCACTCCTCGGGAGAGAGGCGAGGCCGGTCGCGATCGCGGGGGGAGGTCGGGCGCGGCTGCTTGCGCTCGCGAACGCGGCCCAAGGTCAGGTGGGCGCGATAGGCGCGATCTTCGCGCGGGAAGCCTAGCTCGACCATGAAGTCTTCGACGGCGGATGCCAGCGACAGCAGGCGGCCTTGATTCGACTCGCGCTCGCCCTGCACACCCAGCCAGATGACCTTGGGGCGGTCGGGCTGCGGGAAGGCGCCCAGGCCGCGCAGCCGGACGATGGCCGGGGCCGACTGACCCATGGCCAGGCCGCGCTGCATCCGGCTGATCAGCTCCGGCGCGCGTGCATCATCGACGTCGCCGAGAAACTTCAGCGTGGTGTGCAGCGAGGCCGGCCGGGCCCAGGTGACGGCATATCCCAGGCGCTGACACGGTCCCTGCAGGCCTGCCAGGATCTCGCTGGCGGCAGCGACCGCATCGTCAGGCGGGCGAAAAGCCCAGAACAGCCGCAAGATCCCCCCTTCTTTCGCTACTGCGCCTTGCCCATGCGGGTCATGGCGTGGCGCTTCTCAACCGCGGCCCAGTTGATGTGCTTGAGCACGCCGGCCAGGTAGTCCGGCTTCTTCGTCCCGTAGTCCAGGAAGTAGGCGTGCTCCCAAGCGTCGATGGCGATCAGCGTCGACTGGTTGGGCAGCAGACCGATGTGGTGCTCGCCCTGAACCTGGTTCGTGCGCACGCGGCCGTAGTTCCAGTCGTAGGTGACCAGCGCCCAGCCGTGGCCCGAGCCGACGATGCCCTTGATGTCGGCGATGAAGGCGTCCCAGCTGCCGAACGACTTTTCGACATCGGCCTTGAACGCCGCCGACGGCTGACCACCCTCGGCGCCGAGGTTTTCAAAGTACAGCTCGTGCAGCACCGTGCCGTTGTAGGCCACCGGCTCGCGGCGACGCAGCTCCGAGTACTCGCTGAACGAGTAGTTGGCCGTCGTCGGGTCGGCCTTGCCGAGCTTCTCTTCGATCTCGTTGAGCTTCTTGACGTAGCCGCCGTACAGGGTGAAGTGCGCCTGCAACTGCTTCTCGGACAGGAACGCTTTGCACTCGCCGACCAAGTGGTCGAAGTTCTTCTGGCTATGGGGCATGGAACCGGGCCTCCGTACGATCGTAGATGGGGTGGGCCGAGGGGCATGTCCTCGGCGGTGAGCAGGACACGTTGCGCCCCCAAAGATGCGCTGCCCTCCCACAGTCGGTCAAGCGGGAAGTGGGGGCGGGCAGACCGCGCCGGATGGCCGGGTAGCGATGACGAATTATTGCTGCCGCGTCTCCGGATTTTTTGCGTCGCTTTGTGATGAAATCAGCGGCCGCAAAAACATGACAAGTGAACCAGCAGGAGGATTACCTCAGATGATGCGTCGAAGAACCCCACTCCTTGCGTGCACCTTGGCCGGGCTCGCACTCGGGAGCTTGGCCGGCTCCGGCTGTGCCCTGTTTAATTCCAACCCGACCCCGTCGCCGAACAACCCGATGAACACCGGCCGGGTGCCGACGGCGCGCAAGTTCGCCACTGACCCCGACACCGAGAGGCGAGCCAAGCTACCCGACGGCAGTCTGGCAGCCGAAGCGGCGATGCTCTCCGTCGATCCCAGCGAGGTCTGCTTCGACCTGGTCCTGCGCTCCACCGGCGAACGCGACGACATGGTCTCGCCGAACTCCTGGCAGATCACGCTGGAAGGCACCGGGCCCAGCTACCGCACGCAAGACTTTGTCCTCAAGGGCACGCGCGCCGTCGAGGTTCGCACCTACTCCGAGAAGGGAAACTCGCTGCTGGGCCTTGCGGCTCAGGCCTGCGAGCTAGCCGGCAAGTGCTCGGAAGCCGCGGTCAACAGGGCAATCTACAGCGGCCAGAAGTTCGTCGCGCTCACCGGCGGCGGCGTTATCTGCTTTGCCAATCCATTCAAAGAGACGACCAACTACGCGCGGCTGCGCCTGGAAGACAAGCGCACCGAAAACAACGCCCTGGCCGAGCGAGTGTTTGTCTGGGAGTTTCGCTAGCGTGTTGCAAAGTGCCTGCGCTGCAGGCGCTTTCTCTTGCTGTGCTGGTTTCGTTGAGCAGCGATGGAGAACTTCGAACGCCTCCGTCAAAGAACTGTGCTCCCAATAACATGAACCTTTTGCGGTTCGCGTTCGTCGTCCCGATCGGCCCGGCAGCTCATGGGAGGCGACGAGAATCGTGCTGTGCGACCGTCGCCCGAGCCCAGCCTCTCCGCGGTTGACGCGATACAGCCGATGGTTCAACGCGAAACTCGTATGCTCTCGAAGGACCGAGGCTCTCTCGCACTCCATAGAGGATCTGATTGTCCGTCCCCACCCACCGGTGATCCTCGGCCCGTCGCATCTCGATGGCTATCCACATCCCGATAAGAAGCTGCCCACGCCTACGCTGTGGCTGGCCGACAAGCGCGCATACTCTCTTCACGGTGCAAGGCGCCGCCCTGCCGCGTGGAGCCTCCGTCGAGAGTGCCGCCATCGCCGTGCGGGCCTAGAACGGTTGCCTACCGTCGGCACAATTGCCGCGTCGCGATCGCGACGCATGCGCTATGGTGCGCTCTGCGATGCAGATCCTTCTGCTTACTCCGCCGATGACGCAGCTCAACACGCCGTATCCCGCGACG
>DAORCZ010000693.1:0-4893 GCA_035345735.1 Pseudomonadota bacterium
CGAGGTCGTAAACCGTCGCTGCCGCTTCGTGATCATCGACATCACGGGGGTCGATGTCATCGACACCAGCACCGCCGATCGCTTCATGAAGCTGGCACGCGCCATCGAGCTTCTTGGCGCCGAGTGCGTCATCAGCGGTGTACAACCCGCGGTGGCACAGACCCTGACCGATCTCGGCGTGAGCTTCCGCGGGCTGGTCACGCAGCGGAACCTCAAGCGCGCGCTCGACTTCTGCATGGCTCGCCGCCAACAGGAGACTCGCCGTGCCAGTGCATAGTTCAGGCGCGCTGCGTATGCGCTGTAGTCGGATGGAAGACCGCGCGGGGATTGCCGCCCTGGCGTTCAACTTCGCGCGTCAGCTGGGCTTCGATCAGCGCTCGTGCTGGGAGGTCTGCATCGTCGTGCAAGAGCTGGTTTCGAATCTGGTCCGTCATGCGCAAGGCGGAGACATCGAGCTGCGCTCGGGGCTGGGGTTGCTCGAAGTGCGTGCGACCGACAGCGGGCCGGGCATCCCGCTGGCCGTTCTGCAGGATCGCCACCGCTGGGCACGCGGTCTAGGGGCGGTGCAGCGCCTGATGCACGAGCTTGAGATCGGCACGGTCGGCGATCCCACCCATCTGGCCGCGCTAGGCATGTCGTCCCGCGATGGCGGGACTTGCATCCTCGCTCGACGCTATCTGGAGAAGGTCCGATGAACATCCTGCACGCAAGTCGAGCCCTGCCCAAGGACGGCGAGTCCTGCAGTGGTGACGCGGTGTTTGCGCGTGTTGGGGACGGTGCCTCGCTGTTCGTCGTCATCGACGTGCTCGGTCATGGCCCCAACGCCCATCGCGTCGCGCAGCGCGCACTTCAGCTGCTGGAACAGTTGCCGATCGAGACTGGCGCGACCGCGGCGATCGATGCCCTGCACCAAGGCTTGCACGGCACGCGCGGCGCCGTGGCCACCGCGTTTTCGCTGCACCACAACGATGGCGAGCTGTGTGGGGTCGGCAACATCGCCTTTCGCCTGCTGGGCTTTCGCTGTTCCTTCGTGTCTAACCCGGGCATCCTTGGTATGCAGTCGCCCCGCCGCTTGGGCACGCGCTTTCGGCTGGGCTCCGGGCAGGGCGTCATCCTGCACAGCGACGGTATATCGCAGCGCTTTGATCTAGAGCGCATCCCCGCTCAGAGGCCCGCTGCGCTGTGTGAGTACCTGCTTAGCCATCATCGGCACAGCCATGACGACGCTAGTGTCCTCATCGTGCTGGCCGAAGACTCGATGCGAGGTCTGTCATGATCACCGTGCTCTTCTTGGCGGCTCACATCTTGCGGTTGGCGGAACCGGCGGTGGTGACGGTGCGTTTGCGTGGCGACCTCAGTGGATCCGAAGCCCGCGAGATCGTCCACGTCGCAAGAGAGCACTTGGAGGGTCGCCCCGGGCGCGTCCTCATCGATCTGGCTGGCCTGGATCACGTGCCCGAGGACTGCGCCGATCTGGTCGATGCGCTCCTCGCCGAAGCCGCAGCCGACGTGCAAGTGCGCTATGTCGCCATCGTGCGATCGCTGGCCCACCAGCGAACCTTTCTACCAACCCCCGAGAACCCCACTGAGCCCCTGGTCCTGCGTCGTCACCGCGATGACCGTCCATCGCTTTACTTGCGATATTTTGACCACCCCGCCGATGCGCTGACTTGGCTTTGCCTGCCTGTGGATCTCTTGTGGGCGACGCGCGAGGCCATCTACCTCACGCACTTCTTCTAACCGCTCCCGTGCTTTGCGCTTAGCGTCCGATTCCCAGGACCAGCGCCGCGGTCACCAGCCACAGGCCGATCACCACATTCAGCGGTCGGTCGCGCAAAAGAATCTCTTCCGGGCTGCCGCCCTGATCGTGACGGTAGGTCAAGTACAGGTAACGAAACAGGCCATAGAGCACGAAAGGAATCGTCGCCATCATCGCGTGGTTCCGTGGCAGGCCATCGGCGGTGAAGGTGTAAAGCGAGTAGGCCATGATGGTGCTCGCCGTCGTCACCCCGATCATCTGATCCAAGAGCTGCGGCGTGTACTCCGCCAAGATCTTGCGGTGCGCGGCGGCTTCGGCATCCAGCAGCAGAAGCTCGTGGCGACGCTTGCACAGGCCCAGAAACAGCGCGCCCAGGAAGGTGACGATGTAAAGCCACGGCGAGATCCACGAGCTGATCACCAGCGCGCCCGCCACCGCCCGCAGCACGAAACCCGACGCGATGACGAAGACGTCGAGGATGACGACGTGCTTCCACCACAGCGTGTACAGCACCTGCATCGCGAGATAGATGGCCAGCGAGGCGGCGAACGGCTGCGACAGCCGCACGGCAGCGAGCAGGCTGCCCAGCAAAAGGACGATCGCGGTCACCACGGCCAGCCACGCTGGCAGCGCACCGCTGGCCAGCGGGCGATGTCGCTTCTGGGGATGACGGCGATCGGCCTCGACGTCGCGCGCGTCGTTGAGCAGGTACACGCCGCTCGACAGCGCGCAGAACACCAGCATGCCCAGCGTGGCTTGCAGAAGGTACGCCCACATCTGCGCTGACCACGGCTGCCACAGCTTGTTGAGGTTGAACAAGAAGCTGCCGTAGAGCAGCAGGTTCTTGGACCACTGCTTGGGCCGCAGCGCGCGGAACAGATGCCATACCGTCGCCATGACCGGGCATAATAGCCGCCGATCGTGGACCGACTGCAACTGCTTCACGTCACGCCTTCCTATTTTCCGGCACATCGCTACGGCGGGCCTTCGGCATCGCTCCATGCCCTGGCGCTGGCGCAGCAGGCGGCTGGCGTGCAGGTGCGGGTGCTGACGAGCAACGCCGCCGGGGGAGGGCATGGCGAGACGCTGCCGCTGCCCACCGGCGGTTATGCGACTCCGCATGGTGTGCCGACGTTCTATGGTGCGGTGCGCCTTGGAGAAGACATCTCGCCGCAGCTCTTGGCCGAGCTACCACGCAGTGCCGCTTGGGCTCATCTCGTGCATGTGACTGCGCTGTGGAGCCCCTCCAGCCTTGCGGCGCTCAGCTATGCGCTGTTGCCTCATCCTGCGCGGATCGGGGCGAGCCTGCGCGCCGGTCCGCCCGTGCCTCCGTACCGGCCGGTGGTGCTGTCGCCGCGAGGGGCGCTGCTGCCCTGGGCCATGGCTCAGCGTGCTGAGCGCAAGGCAGCGGCGCTGCGCGTGCTGCGCCCGCTTTTGCGGCGCGTGGCTGGCTGGCACGCGACCTCGCAGGCCGAGGCCGAGGCCATCGTTCGTCTGCGCCTGGTGGGCCCAGGGGCCGCGCTCTCCGTCGTTGGGAACGGCGTGAACCTGCCGGTGCTTACGGCAATCCCCGACGCCCCGACGGGGGACTTGCTGGGGCGGATCGATGCGCTGCCAGCCCCGCATATCTTGGCGCTGGGACGCATTCATCCCGTGAAGAATCTTGAGCTGGCCGTAGCCGCGCTGGTGCGCTTGCGGCGCCTGCCTGGCTGTGAGCAGGCGACGCTGCTACTTGCCGGCCCGGAGCGCGCTGGCGATCCCTATGGCGACATGCTGCGAGCGCAGGCGGCGGCTGCGGGGGTCGGCGAGGGCGTGCAGTTCCTTGGACTGGTGAGCGGGCCGAGCAAGGACGCACTACTCGCCCGTGCCGATCTGCTCTGGTTGCCCTCGCACATGGAGAGTTTCGGCAACGTCGTCATCGAAGCGCTGGCCGCTGGTACACCGGTTCTGGCAGCTACCAGTACCCCCTGGCAGGAACTTGAGGCGCAGCGCGTCGGCCGCTGTCTGCCCGCCGAACCAGAAGCGTTCGCGCAGGCGACGGCTCAGCTCTTGCGCTTGTATCCTCGCGAGTCTTGGCGAGAGCGCTGTCGCGCCGTCGCTGCTGAACGTTATTCCTGGGGTGGCGTGCAGGCGCAACTGCGGCGCCTTTACGACACGGTCCTGGCGCGCCACGCTGCCCTACTTGGGTAGCGACTTCTGCACGCCCTTGATGAACTCGTTGAGGATGCCGCCGCCGATGCCACCCACCATGCAACCGGCTGCCGCGATGCAGGACTTCGCCTCTTGAATGCAGGTGATCGTGCGATCGACCGCCTCGCTGCCCGCGCTGCCGCGCAGCTCGTGCAGCTCTTTCTCGCAGCTCTCGACGCGGTCTTTGCGATCGGCGGCTTCCTCGCAGACTTCAGCCAGGTGTGAGCAGGCGCGATGCTCGGGACTGAAGAGCTTGCAGCCCGGCAGCGTGAGCAGACTCAAGGACAGGAAACACAGCGCCGACATCACGGCGCTTCGCGAGTTCGACATGGAGGACTCCAGGGGCAAGGGCTGCGTGCAGACAGCCTACAGCAGCAGGCTATCACGCAGGCCAGTCCCCCACCCAGCTCAGCCAAGTCATGCGCCGGACTGCGACGGAAGAACGATTCGACCTGGCGCTCCGCGCTAGCGGCCGCCCGCCGTCAGCAGCGGTGGGTCCAGCTCATCGAGCAGGCGATCGTTTTTGATGCCGGTGCGGTTGCATAGCAAGACGCTGGCGCGGCGCAGGCGGGGATAGATGCGCAGCTCGCAGTAGTAGCCTCCGCCCCCGCCCGCGTGATCGAAAAAGGCTTCGCGCCCAAGAGCGCCGCGGAACCAGCCCAGCGCCATCGGGATGTCGCGTCCATCCAGCGTTTTCTGGCCCGTGAACAGCTTCTGCGTTAGCGGGCTGGGGAAGGGCGGATCGTTGCGCAGCAGGGCCTGCAGGTAGCGAGCAAAGCCGGCCGCATTGCCGAGCAGACCACCGTACGCGGCCCCGTCGACCAGCAGGTCGGCAAATTCGCTCCAGCCGCCGTGGCTGCCGGTCATGAATTCCCGCCGATCGATGAACAGGCCAAGCAGCGCGTTGAGCAGGCTCATGCGGCGGATGTAGCCACGCGCGTGAT
>DAORCZ010000694.1:0-4885 GCA_035345735.1 Pseudomonadota bacterium
GCGCGCGGCGAAGCGCGGCCAGCAGTTCCTCGGGCTCGACCAGGGCGAGAAGCAGCGTGTGCCGTTCCTTCAGATCCGACGCCGCTGACAACCGGCGGTACTCCGCGGGAAAGTAGTCCTGAGCGAAGGCGTTGAAGTCCACCGCCAACGGCAGCACATCATCCAGCAGCCGACGCACCTGTGCTCGCAACGGGGGGACATCGCTGGGGTCGCTGGTCCTATCACCACTCATCCGTCTGAGCACTCCGCTTCATCCTAGGAGTATCACTGCGCGAGGTCGCGGAGCAATCCCCCTCCCAGACGAGCGGACCGAGACAACCTATTGCGATTTCTCACAACTCGGGCTGACGAATAGAGAAGTAGGCAGCGCGTAGACGTCTGCGAAGCTGCGCGCGGTTACGGTCGCAGCGGGGGCAGGCTGGTCGGGGGATAGATCAGGATTTCGTTGCCGTAGCCGCCGGCGGCGAGGGTGCCGTCCGCGAGGCGGGCGAGGCAGCGGACGAAGGGGGCGGAACTGGTGGACGCCGGGCTTCCGAGAGGGTGTAGGGCGCCGTCGCGGAGACCGGTGATGACGATGCGGCCGTCTTCGCCGGCGGAGGCGATGCGGTCGGGACCGAGGGGGCACAGGGCGTAGATCTCGCCGTAGTGCAGGGACTGCGTGGCGCGCGGGATGAGCTGGGCGCCGGGTTCGGTTGCGTCCATCCAGACGAGGTGGCCATCGGCGCAGCCGACGAGGATGGGCGGGGGCTCTCCCGCGGTGGCGGGCAGGGCGGCGAGGGCGTGCAGCGGACCGTGGCGGAGCGGCCACTGCCCAAGCAGGGCTCGCTGCTGGAGATCCCACAGACGCAGGTTGCCGTCTTCGCTGGCCGAGAGGAGCCGGCCGCCGGGCAGCGGCAGAAGGGCCCACACCCAGCCGCCGGACTGCGGCAGGCAGAGGGGGCGGACCTCGGGTCGGGTGGTGCCGCGGGCGTCGGTGGTGAGCGCAGCGCTGGCCCAGGGGGCGCGGGGAAACAGCCAGAGGTTGCCATCGCCGCAGCCGACGGCGATGGTGTCGGGGGCACAGTCGGCAAGGCTCAGCACGGCACCGGGAAGCTCGGCCGCGGTGAGCGAGACGCCGCTGTGCAGATCGTTGAGGCGCACGAGATGATCGCGACCGCCGCTTACGATCATTCGCAGCGCCTGCGACGGAACGGGGGCTAGCGGAAGCAGGCTACTGACCGAGCCGGTGTGACCGCTGAAGACGGCACGCACGGCTCCGCTGCGGGGGCAGGTGACGCGCACGCTGCGATCGCGCGAGCCGCTGACCAGATCGCCACCCGGTAGCGCCGCGAGCGCAAAGACATAGCCGTGGTGTCCGCCGAGCCGGAGCGCCCCGGCCGCCGACTCGTGGTCGACGCCCGACGACGGCGGGGCAGGCTCGCGCGGCAGGCGGGCATACATGACGTCGGTGCGCATCACGTGCTTTTCGCCCGTTGTCACCGGTTCGCCGTCGTGCCACAGGCGGTGATCAAAGACGATGGCACATCCCCGTCGCGGCACCACGCCGCCCAGCCGCCGCCCGCCTCGCGCGTCGTAAAAGCGCGTCTGCCCCCCGACTCGCGCCGAGTCGTCGTCGAGATAGACCTGCAGGGTGAGCAGCGACTGCTGAGCATCGCCCTCGCAGTGCGCCCCGTCCTGATGGACACGGAAGCCCTGCCCGCCCCGGTAGCGACAGAAGCGAAAGCGCGAGTTCAGGCCGCAGAGCCGAAAGGTCGTACCGTCGGCAGTGGTCAGCTGGGCGGGCAGGTATTCGCCGAGCTTGGCAAAGAGGGCCTGCGCTAGCTCGGCATCGTCGCAGACGAGGCGATCGTTGCTGCGATACGAGGGTGGATAGTCAGCACCCGTCGCCAGAAACCCCAGCGCGGTCGCGCGCTGCCGCTGCGCCAGGCAGGCTTCCTCTGATAGCGCCGACTCAATCAGAAAGGCGACGCTGTCGCAGGGGAAGGGCAGTGGGGCGCGGTGCGGGGTCTTTTGTGGGTCGCTGCCGACCGTGCGCCGCGTCACCGCAGGCGGGCTTGGGGACTCGCTTAAGGGACTGCGCACCGCCGTCACTTGCGACCGCTTGATGGCCGCCCAAGCTGGGTGTTGGCGACCTTCCAGCTCAGCTGATTTGCTTCCAGCTCGTCCTGCGACAGCGGCTGGCCGGCGGGGTCGAAGAAGGCGACACCGGTCCGCTCGCCGCGCTCGTTGAAGGTTAGCTGCACGACGGCGTAGCCGTCCTTGCCAAGGATGGGCTGACCGCTGGCATCAAAGAAAGCCTGCAGCACGGCGTTGCCGCGCGCGTCGTAGCGCCAGCGCACGCTGGCGTGACCTTCGCTGGTCCGCACCGGGCGGCCCGCGATGTCGTAGAAGGCCAGCTGGGTGGAGCGACCGCGCGCGTCGTAGCCCTTGCGCAGGCTGGCGTAGCCTTCCGGCCCGGCGACCGGCTTGCCGTCGAGCCCAAAGTAGGCTTCCTGGATGACATCGTCGAACTCGTTGATCTGCCAGCGCAGGGTGGCGAAGCCGTTCTCGTCGGCAACTGGCAGACCGTTGGCGTCAAGGTAGGTCTGCTCGATGCGGTTACCGCGATCATCGAACTTGCGCAGAATGCGGGCGTAGCCCTCGCTATGCAGGGTCGGTTTACCCTCGGTATCGAAGAAGGCGTGTTCGCTGCGGTTGCCGCGCTCGTCGTGCTTGACGCGGAGCGTGGCGTAGCCGGCTTTGACCTTGGTGGGATGATCGTTCTCATCGAAGAAACGGATCTCGGTCAGTCGGCCGCGCTCGTCGTAGCTCTGCCGCAGGATGGCGGCGCCATCGCTCTGCCGCAGCGGCTTTCCGCCCATGCTCAGCGAGATCTGCTCGATACGGCGATCGTGGTCGTCGTGCACCCAGCGCACGCTGGCGTAGCCGTCCTTGTGCATCACCGGGCGCTCGTCGGCATCGAACACCGCCTGCTCGATCTCGTTGTCGCGCGCGTCGTACTGGAAACGGCGGAGGACGTAGCCGTCGCTGCTGGTCGCCGGCTTGTCGTTCTTGCCCAGGCACTGTTCTTCCAGGCGGTTGCCGCGGGCGTCGTACTTGAAGCGCCGACCGGCCACCCCATCAATCAGGATCCGCGTACCGGTGACGTCGTAGTAGGACTCTTCGAGCACGTCGCCCTGCGCGTCGCGCTGATAGCGGACGATGCTCGGGCCCTGCTTGGGGAAGACTGGCTGGCCGCGGCCATCGACGAGGGCTTGTTCGATCTTGTGATCGCGCTCGTCGTACTTCCAGCGCACCGCCGAATTCCAGCCATCGAGGATGACGGGCTGACCTTTGAGGTCGAGATACAGCCACTCCAGCACATTGTCGCGAGCGTCGTAGCGCGAGCGCACGCTGGCTGCGCCATTTCGCGACGTCATCGGGTCGCCCTCGGCATCGAAATAAGCTTCATCGATCTCGCGATCTCGCTCATCGTATTTCCAGCGAATCACGATATGTCCAGATTTCATCCGCCGCGGCTGTTGATTGGCGTCAAAGAATCTCTCTTCGATCTTATTTCCGCGATCGTCAAACTTGGTCCTGAAAATCGCGCCTCCCGTCTTGTCTGCAATCAGCTTGCGGTTGGCGTCAAAACAGGCGACTTCAATGCGATTTCCCCAGTGATCATATTTTGCCTGAATCTGTGTGACCCCCTTGCTATCGGCAACTGGGGCACCATCGGTTCCCAGGGTAAGCTGTTCTATGATGTTTCCATGATCGTCGAATCGCCAGCGTATTACGCTATAGCCATCGCGATGAAAGGTGGGCTGACCGTTGGTTCCAAAATAGGCAATCTCGGTCTCGTTACTCCGCGCGTCGAACGTCGAGCGAGACATGGCAATCCCCAGCTTGTTCAGCACCGGCTGGCCACTGCCATTTAGGAACACGCGCTCGCTGCGGTTACCGCGGTCGTCATACTTCAGCCGCACGATCGAGAAACCCTCGCTGGTCTGCACGGGCTGCCCAGCAGCATCGAAGTAGGCCTGCTCGATGATCTCGCCCCGCGGGCTGTACTTCATCCGCAAAAGGGCATTGCCATAGCGTCGCTGCACCGGCTGGCCATGGTCGTCAAGGAAGGCCTCTTCCAGTCGATTGCCCCGAGCATCCAATGTATACCGGACCTTCGAATAGTGTTCTTTCACCAGAGTTGGCTGGCCCTGAGTGTCAAAGAAGTCCCGCTCGACAAGATGTCCCAGTGCATCAAACTTGTCGCGGCAGATTGAATATCCATCGGTATGTAATGTCGGCTTTTCTTCGGTATCTAGCAGGTAATGCTCGATCCTGTTTCCCTGCTCGTCGTATTTGGATCGCAATATGGCATAGCGTTCGTTTCGCAGGGTCAGCTTTCCATTGACACCATAATAGGACCACTCAATTTGGTTATTGCGATCGTCATATTTTAACCGCGACGTGGCATATTTTTCTTTAATCAGAATCGGCTTACCGTTTACACCAAAGTATGACCATTCGTTCCGATTGCCACGCTCGTCGTACTTAAATCTAAGGCTGGCATTTCCATCGCGATGGGCAGTTGGTTTGTCGTTGACATCAAAATAGGACAGCTCGGTCTCAAGTCCGCGCTCGTCGTATTTTAAGCGCATAATTGCAAAGCCATTATTATTCAGGGCTGGTTTACCCTCTATATCGAAATAAGCCTCCTGCGTTTTGAAGCCGCGTTCGTCAAAGAGAGCCCGCCCACTCGCGATACCGCTCTTGTTCAGGGTCGGCTTGCCATCGGTGTCGAAGTAGGCCCACTCGATCTCGTTGCCGTGTTCGTCGTAGCGATAGCGGCGGCTGGCCATGCCCTCGCGGTGCAGGGTCGGCTGCCCCGCCGGGTCCTGGTAGC
>DAORCZ010000695.1:0-3297 GCA_035345735.1 Pseudomonadota bacterium
ACCAGGTTGCGCTTGTGGATGAAGGCGTAGCTCTTGGCGATGACGACGCGCACGCCGGCCCCGCGCAGCGCCCACACCGCCTGCTCGCGCGAGCTTCCCGAGCCCCAGCCCTCGCCGGCGACGATGACGTTCTGCCCGGCGGCGACGCGCGCCGGAAAGCCCGGCCGCACGAACTCGAAGCTGTGGCTGCCGAGCTCGGAAAGATCGGTCAGGTGACAGAACTGGCCGGGGATGATGGCGTCGGTGTCGACGTGATCGCCAAAGCGCTGCACGCGGCCGACCACGCGGCGGTCGCTGCTCGCGGCTGCCGCAGCCGGGCGCGCCTGCGCGGGGCCCTTCCCTGTCGCGGGGCTCCCCGAGGCGAGCAGCGTGGGCTCGCTGGGCGTGAACGCCACCTCGGGGATGCGGCCCGGCTCGCCGCCCAGGATCTTCGCCAAGCGGGCCGGATCGATGCGGGCCAGCAGGGGTCGGGGATCCCGTACCTCCATCCCCAGCGCAGTCGCCGCGACCGTCGCGGCTGACGCTAGGTAGGCCAACGAACCCTCGCCCATGCGATTGGGATAATTACGGTTCTGCGAAGACAGCCAGGTCTCGCCTTTTTCAGCGCGTTGACTGGCCACGCCCAAGCACATCGAGCAGCCCGGCGGATCGATGCGGAAGCCGCACTGCTCGTAGGCGCGCCACAGGCCGGCGGCGTACAGGCGTCCTTGGATCGACAGGTCGCCGGGGACCACCAGGCGTCGCGCCTCGGGCTTGCGGATGGTCTCGCCGGCGGCGAGCGCCGCCTCTAGCAGCAGGCCGCCCAGCACCAGCTCTTCTTCGGTGGTGGTGCAAGCACCGATGAAGACGCCGTGCACCGGCATGCCCAGGTGCTCACGCACCGGCGCGACGTTATCGGGCGAGACCGGCTTGGCCAAGAGCGGCTCAAGCTGGCTGAGATCGATGCGATAGCGAGCCAGGAACGGCGCATCTTCATCGGCGCGGAAGTAGCGCGCCTCGGAAAGCTCAGCTGCCGTCTGTTCGCTGCGTCCGGCCAGCCAGGCGGCGACGATGCCATCGGGCTCGAAGATGCCGTTTAGGCCGCCGAACTCGGCGGTCATGTTGGCGATGGTAAAGCGCATATCGGTCGAAAAGCGCCGCGCTGCCGACCCGCCGTATTCGACGCTGCGCTCCAGCGCCACGGTGTTGCGACCCAGCGTGCCGAGCGTCTTTAAGATGACCTCTTTGCCCGACATGCCGGGGGGTAGCTCGCCGGTGTACTCGACGAAGATGGCCTCGGGCACTTCGATCCACGACTCGCCCAGCACGGCTGCTGCCGTGACATCCGCCCCGCCCAGGCCGATCGCAAACGCGCCCATGCCGCCATGCGACGAGGTGTGCGAGTCAGCCCCGATCACCACCTGCCCCGGCAGCACCAGATCGCGATAGAACTTGGTGTGCAGGATGGTCTGGTTCGAGTCGTAGAAGTGCCGGATGCGGCCCTCCTGCGCGAAGTTCTTCGACAGCTGCACCAGCTTCTGCGTCCGCGGATCGCGCAGCAGCGTCGTCGGATCGACGGTGTGATCGACCGCCAGAAAGAAGCGGTCCGGGCGCGATAGCCCTGGCCGACCGAGCGCCTGATAGGTCTTGTCCATGCCGTTCCAGGCCAGCTCGCTGGCGATGGTCCAGTCGACGGCGATGCGCAGCACGTCACCGGGTTTTACATACGGCCGCAGCCGCCCGTCGGGACCGGGCTGGGACGACAGGCCCAGGGCATGGGCGGCGAGGATCTTTTGCGTCAGAGTCATGCCTCGCGCAGACGAGGGGGCAGGCTTCACAGGAGCTCCTTGGGTCACGGGAACGGAGGTTGATTCGAGGGGAAGGAACAGGCGATTGCGGACGCTTAGCGCAGGGCGGCGAGCGCCGCTTCCAGACGCGGTAGAAGCGCCGTCACGTCGTCGAGGCTGACCGCCCCCACCGACAGCCGCATCCAGCCGCTCTCTTGCCCCAGGCCAAAGGCCTGGAAGGGCACGACGGCCATGCCCGCCGCTTGCAGCAGATAGCTGCGGATCTGTTCATTGGTGGTGATCGTCGTTCCGTCGGGCAGCTTGCGTCCATGCAGCGCCATCTGCACCGACAAGTAGATCGCACCCTGCGGCGGGATGGCGACGATGGGCAGCCCGGGATGGCGGGCCGCGATATCGACCAGGCCGCGGTACAGCAGGTCCAGGCGAGCCCGCACCGCCGTCGTCATCTGGGCGTGAAAGGCGCTCATGCCATCGAAATCACGCAGCACTTCCGCCGCCGCCACCTGTTCCGGCCGAGGAGCCCAGGCGCCGACGTGGCCGATGATGTCGCGCATGCGCGCCGTGATGTACGGCGGCGCCACGGCCCAACCGACGCGCAGGCCGGTGGCGCACAGCGACTTGCTGATGCCGTCGACAAATAGCGTGTAGGCGGCCATCTCGGGACGCAGGCCGGGCGGGGTGTAGTGACGCGCCTCGCCGAAGGTCAGCATGAAATAGACCTGGTCGTACATGACGTAAAGCGGGGCCCGGGCCCGTGGATCAGCGCTCGCCTGCCGACGCGCGTTCTCGGCAAGCACCAGGTCGCAGATGCGCCGCAGCTCGCCCTCGCTGATCACCGTGCCCGTGGGGTTGAGCGGACTGTTGAGGCACAGCAGACGCGCCCCCTCACCCGCTCCGCCCGGAGCCAGCAGGCCGGCCAGGGTGTCGGCGGTGGGCATAAAGCCGTCCTCGGGCCGCGTTGGACACTCGACGGGAACGCCTTCGCACAGGTGGATGTAGTGGTTGTTGTTCCACGAGGGCGTGGGATAGATGACGCGATCGCCGCGCTCGACGACGGCGCGATAGCAGCCATAGATCGCCGGCCGGGCCCCGCCACAGACCACGACGCTTTCAATCGGGTACGCGAGGCCCAGCGTCCGACGATAGAACTCCACCACCGCCTCGCGCGTCGCCAGCATGCCGTCGGATGGCGGGTAGTTGGTCTCGCGGGCCTCGTAAGCACGGGCAATTGCGGACTGCAGGAGCGGCGGGATGGGAAACTCCTTAGGCAGGAAATCCCCGACGGTGAGGTTGCAGATCTGGTGCCCCTTGGCCTGCAGGGCGCGAACGCTGGCGGCGATCTTGAGGATCTCGGAGCCGACCAAGCCCAGCGCCACGCGCGACAGGCCCGTCTGAGCGGCCGACTCGCCCGCCGCCCCGGTGGGCATGTGCGGGGCGCAGTCAAGCAGGGGGGGAACCGATGAAGTAGACATGGCGCGCATCATATTCGCCGCGCCCGACCACGGGAAGC
>DAORCZ010000695.1:3397-4881 GCA_035345735.1 Pseudomonadota bacterium
GGCCCGTCGGGATAGACGTGGGTGAAGCGCATCATCAGGTGCCCGGCGCCGCAGTGCTCTTTCAGCGCAGCCCGCACGCGGTGACGGATGGTGCGCGAAAGCTCGGGGAAGCGCTCCCAGGTGCAGGCGGTCTCGAAGGTGTCGGCAAGGAAGCCACAGGCCAAAAGCGCGCTCTGGCGATAGGGCGCGGCCAGAAAGGCTCGCCGCCAGGCCTCGCTGCTGCCGTCGGCGCCATCACGCGCCGGGCCCTCGCGGTGCTGTGCCCCAGCCGGACAGACACCGCCGTGCTGCAGGGCCAGCTGGAGCGCACTCTCCAGCCGCTCGCGCACCGGCCGATCCGCGGACTCAAACCCCAGAAGCAGCGTCGGCTGCATCCCCGCCCCGGCCAGCATCGCTTCGCCGCTATCCAAAAGCCGGCAGTTGCTCGGAAACAGTCCCGACTGCGCCACCGCCTGCGTCGCTGCCACGGCACCAGAGATGTCAGCAAAGTGAACGCTGGCCGTGCTGCGCAGGTGCGGTCGCTTCTGCAGGCGCAGCCAGGCCTCGCTGAACACCCCCAGCGCGCCTTCCGAGCCCAGAAACAGCCGCTCGGGCGCCGGTCCCGCGCCCGAGGCGGGCAGGCGCCGCGTCTGCACGATGCCGCTCGGCGTCACCAGCCGCACCGCCTGCACCAGATCGTCGATGTGGGTGTACACCGTGGCGAAGTGCCCGCCGGCCCGCGTCGCCAACCAGCCGCCTAGCGTCGAAAACTCGAAGCTCTGTGGATAGTGACGCAGGGTCAGGCCATGCGGTGCAAGCTGCGCCTCAATCGCAGGTCCGGTGGCACCCGCTTGGATGCGCGCAGCGCGCGAAGTCTGATCGATTTCCAGCACGCGATCGAGTCGCGCCAGATCCAGCGCCGCGACTCCGGCAAAACCGCTCGGCAGCGGACACTCGACGCCGGCCACGACGCTGGTCCCCCCACCGAACGGCACCACCGCCACCCCGGCCGCGGCACAGAGCCGCAAGCAGCGGGCGATGTCCTCTTCATCGCGCGGGTACAGCACAAAGTCGGGTGGGTTTGCGAAGTGCAGCGCGAAGGCACGCAGCTGATCGGGGAAGCTCTTGCCGTAGCAGTGCAGCGCCCGGCTGCGATCCGTGGTGTCAGCGATCGCGGCAAGCTCGACGGGAGGCGACAGGCGCGGCGGCGGCAGGCGCACATCTTCCCAGCGCGGCAGCGGCAGCGGCGGGGGCGGCGGCACCTGCAGCAGAGCCGCGGCGGACTGCGACAAGATCTGTCGCTCGTCTGCGTCAGGAAACTGCTCTTCAAAACCCCAGGCCCAAAAAGACCGCGTTCGCTCAGTCGCCGATGACATGCGCGCACCATAGCGCATATAGTTCGCGCGCATGCACCGTCTGGTTAGCGATATGGAACGCGCGTTCTTCTTGCTCGATCGTGGGCACGCGTTCAACGGCTGCACCATTCTTTCTTTGCGCGGGCCGCT
>DAORCZ010000696.1:0-4871 GCA_035345735.1 Pseudomonadota bacterium
GATGTTTACTTGCCGGCGATGGCGGTCGCCAGATCTTTGCGCGTTGCACCGAGGGCGAGCAGCGAGCGGATGAGCAGATCGAGCGATACCGAGCCGTCCGCGGCTTCCATTTTGGCAACGCGGGATTGGCTGGATTTGATCCGGCGGGCTAGCTCGGTCTGCGTCATCTGTTTCTGCGCACGCCGCGTCGCCAGCGCCGATGCCAGCCGGGCGCGGATGTCGATGAGCAGCGCATCCTCGGGCGATAGTTCGATGTCAGTTGGATGGCGATTGGATTGGCATGGGGTCGGTAGCGCTCGATTTCGACGGTAAACTGTCGAGCGGAGCTTAGGTTCCGGTAGGCATGAACGGCTTCCTCTGGAGTGCCGATGGGCCAGCCACTCACCGTAAGGACCCGGTCGCCATTCTGGAAGCCAAGTCGTTCTAGGAGGCCGCACCCACGCAGTGCGAAGATCTTGAAGCCTGCGGGACGCCCATCTACCAAAGACGGGACGATGCGAGAGCAAGAGGTGAACCGATCTCGTTTCGACTTCGGCGAAATCCAGCAAGCGAGGACGCTCCGGTTCAGGCGATATCGATAGTCGTCCTCTCGCACGATGGCTGTCGTGGCTCCCGGGCAGTCCTCCTCTTGCTCGGCTAGCTCCTGGGTACACGCCGGCCGCGATCTGGAGGCGTAGCGGCGGCGGGTTGTTTCTCGCCGACGGTGGCGGCGGCCGGTATGGAAGGTCGCGGCGGCTGAATGCTCACTCTTGCGGGATGGGCGATCCAGCCCGCGGAGTAGCCGAGGCTCAGGACGGCGGGCAGAAATGCAACGCAACCGGAACGCCAGCCGCATTGCAGAGTCTGCGCGTGTCCTCTACGCCCCGGTCCCTCCACTGCGGCCGTCCTGTCCTCTCTGAAAGAAGAACGAGCGCGGTCGGGAGCTTGTCCTGCGTGCACATCTTGGGCAGCGAGGTCCTCATCTGGCTGCGCGCTGACCGGTACCGCTCGGCTCAGGGTAGCGGCTTGACGGCCACGTAGGTGGCGCTGAGGGCGGGGCGCTCCTTCAGCGGCGTACGCAGCTGGAGAGTTCTGCAGAGCGCGGTGAGATCCGCGGCACTCTGCTGCCGTAGCACCGCAGGAACGTCGACGGTGCGGATGAGCGAGCCAGCCAAGATGAACAAGTCACCCGGCTGGACCATCAGCGCCTGGTAGTCCACATCAGCCTTCTCGGTGTACCCGAGAAGCTTAAGGACCACTTCTGCATGGAACTCGGCCAGCTCCCGCGAGCCCTTCGCCAGGTACTCGGGTTGCCCGCCGAGTGTGTGGTCTGCGGTCAGGCGCTCCAGGCGACCGGCACGCTGACGCAGGGCACGACCCTCGCCGATGTGGGCGACTGCGGCAGCGGTACCCTCGACCGCCAACGCGGTCACGCTGCACCCGATGCCCCGCAGGTCCTTGACCGTGGATGTGAAGCAGCTCGCGAAGGTCCACCGCCTAAGCGGTACGTCACGCAGGTTGATCTCGCGGATGCGATGGTGCGCGCGTTCGAACCCACGCCGAACATCCGCGCCGAGGTCCGACGACCGCCCGCTTCCCAAGGTGTGCTGGTAGATCTCGCTCAACGCGATGGCCCCGGCCACCATGGTGCTGGTGTGCTTCTCGTTCCCCTGGCAGACCGCCCCCACGAGGCGCCCTCCGTCGGCCGCGAGTAGGAAGCTGGCTGTGCTTTGCGCCCCTGAGAAGAACTGGCCGTAGGCGTTGAGCGCGGCCCCCACGACGCGGCCCGCCACCGTGACCGACGCATCGCCGTTCTCGCCCAAGGGAGGTATGACCCCGCGCTGAGCCAGAGCCGCGAACTCCTGGATAAGCGCGTCTTCCATAGGCCGAGTTTACCTTCCTGGCGGTCGCGGTGTTCGAGGTCGCTATCGCACCGGGGCTCGCGGATCCCTGGCGGGGTGGGACCACAGAGGGCCGGTTGATGTGCTCCCATCACGGCCTTCGCCGAGCGGATATTCGGCCCGCGCCAGGCCTGTCGTGATTGCAGGAAATTCTCGCCCCGTGTTACCCACCCCGGCCATGCGATCACTTCTTCACCTCGTAGATTCCTCGCCGGCGAGCTTCCGCGTTGGTATCGGCCTGCTCGTGCTAGCGGCGGGTGGGGGCGGCTGCTCGCCGGTGAACTGGACCATGCGCGGCGGGGTTGCCTATCCTCCAAAGCCCATCCCGTGTGACCTGACCTTTGCGACCCAGGACCCGATGCAGCCCTGGGACATGAGCACGCATCAGCTCATCGGGACGCTAGTTGCTGAGCGATTCAAGGGGAGCTGGGACGAAGCGCTAAAGAGGGCGGTGCAAGAGAAGGCCTGCCCGGTGGGGGCCGACATCGCCGCGATCAACATCGTCACTGTGAACCCGTTCAACGGGGTCCAGTCGGCCAACATCATGGTCTATCGCCGGCGACAGGACGACTCCGGCCCCAAGAACGCCTCAGCCCCGGTCCCAACCAAGAGTATTTGAGCGCCTGAAGGCCCCTGCTGAGACGACCGTCTTGTATCGCCCGGTTGGCCCGCAGGAACTGGAGCGCAGGGCACCCCGCCGCGGAACGGGGACGAACGGGGACGAGTTGCCGGGGGCTCACCCCGCTGCGGGGGTGCGATCGAACCGGATCTGCGCGCGTAGCTGCACGCACTCTTGCCAAGCGGCGCGCACGTCGGCGATCACCGGCACCTCGCGGCCCGCGAACTCGGCCTCTTCGGTGGGCGACAGGGTCCACTCGCAGTGAAAGATGTGGCTGGGGCTCATCCCGAGCCCGACCTGCCGCGGATCGACACCAAGCCCCCGCAGCGCGAAGATCAGGAAGTAGGCGCCAACCGCGTGCGGGGTGTAGCCGCCTCCCAGGCTCACCGAGAGGTGGTGGACAAATCCGCCCTCCTCGCCGTTGTTCCGTACCGTGTAGAGGATGACCAATCCGAGGGAGCTGACCACCGGGCGCGGCTCGACTGGATTCGTGGCGGCAAGTTGGTCAAGCCCGGTACGGCGGAGGGCCGGCAGGGCGGAGGCGACCTCGCGGAGGTGCGGGTCCGAGAAGAACCGGCGATAGAAGCCAGCCCGACGAACCACCGCGTAGACGAGGAGGGCAAACGCGAGGGCAAGCACGACGAGCTTGAGGGACATGCCGGAAGCATATCAGCCAGGATGTCGCTGGCTTCCAGGGGCACGTCAGAGAGACGGGGGCTGCGGACGTGTCCGCTATTTTTCCCCTGGATGCCGCTGACCTTCCCCTCGCACGCCGCCGCGATTCTGCCCTTGCTCCACCTGCCCGGGACGCGTCGTAACTGGGCGGTCTGGGTCGTGCAGCCCGGACCGGACCAGGAGTTCGCGAAGAACCGGGGAGAGGTTGCCGGCCGGCTCGCGCATTTGATCCTGGTGCCACTCCTTGCCTGTCCGCTGGTGCGATCTAGAACGACCTTTATGACGACGACATGAGGGCCACGGCGCGTAGCTCGATCGACCTGCGCACGACGCGATCCAGAGCGGCGTCAGCGCGAGCGCGGAACGCCTCGCCAGCGACGAGCAAAGCTGCCCACTCCGTCTCCCGAGCTTCGCTGAGTAGCGCATCCATGGCATCGATCGCCCGCCGTAGTGGCGCGGTCGCGACGTGAGCCGTCGAATCGAGTTTCTCACCGACGGCCTCGGCGAGCGCCGCGCGATCGCCACGCGAGACCGCGTCTTTCGCATCACGCAGCCGGACGTACAGCCGGCAAGCGATGTCCTCGCCGGGGAGGATGAAGGAGCCATGCGGCACGGTCAGCGTGTTGAACACATAGGCGCGCTGGGAGTCCATCTCCGAGCTGAAGTACCAGCGCTGCCCCGGGTCCGGCAGGAACATCCAGATATCGTTCAAGCGACGGTCGGGAGACCGATCGAGGAAGGACTCGGTCGGGAGCGCGTAGCGGAGCTGGTGCCGGCGGCGGTCGAGCGTACGTTCGTCCATGAGCGCGAGCGGCCGCGTGATCTGCTGCAGGGGAATCCAGAGGTTTAGGAGGAAGACTGGCGACCAGCGGTTTGAGCCGTCGGGCGCATCGTGGCGGAAGATCCACGGCCCGAGCCCTCGGAGGATCTGGCGGATGGGTGTGCCGCGTACGTCCTGATCTCCGTGCACCGCGGTCGCCGCACCGTGACCGCTGGTCCTGGTTCTCGGCTCGTCCGCATCGACTGCGATGCCGTTCGGGCCCGCCTTGCGCAGAATGATCCCCTCGGGGGCGACGAAGAGAAAGCGGAGCTTCTTGCCATCTGAGAGCCGCACGGAGCGACCCATCACGCAGCGACGAATCTCTTGCGCGTCGGCCTCCGTCATCGTGCCTGCCTGCCGCACCCGTGCGAGCACGCGCTGCAGCGCCCCGAAGCCCGAGATGTCGACCCGGTCGAAGCCCGTCGCTTCGAGCCCAGGCATTACAGCACCAGCCGCGAGATCGTCGATGCGGCAGGCGTGCGTGGCGAGGACGTTGCTCCCGTACCCGTCACTCGGATGCGTCTTCGCGCGGAGCACGCCGCCGGGCCGTGTGGTATCGAGCGAAACATCGGCCTCAGATGCAAATGCGAGTTCGGCAAGGACTGAGCCCGGGCGCGCTCCATCCGGGGCTGCGAGCAACGTCATGACGCCCAAAAGGCTATCACGAGCGGCCTCAAGACGCGGCCGGCGAGCTCTGGCAAGTGAGCCCTGGCTCTCAGCCCAACTCGGCATCCCGCGCAGCTCTATCCTGGGGTCTGCGCCTGCTGGTGCTTTGCGGCCTGCTGGCCCTGGCTGCTCCCGCTCAGGCGAGTCTGTCGCGAGCCCCAGCGTCTCTGGGTCGCAACCTTGAACTCTAAGAGCGCCTAACAAAACCGTC
>DAORCZ010000697.1:0-4862 GCA_035345735.1 Pseudomonadota bacterium
CGCTGTACGTGCAGGTCGACCCGTATACGCGACTCGTCCACGGGCGGGCCCTCGACCCTGAGCTTGCCGCCATGGACCGATTCCTGTTCGGCGGCGTCCCCAGCGAGCTGCTCGCTCCCTTTCACAGTCCGCTTTTGACTGAGGTAATGGCTCTTGGCTACTCGTCTTACCTGGTGCTGATGCTGACGGTGGCCCCGGCCTATATTCCGACGGTCAAGGACAGCGATGGCCTGCCCCGCATGCGCTACCGGCAGGCTTTCCGCGCCACCCAGCTAGCCCTGGTCCTGGAGCTGGGGCTGGGGTTCTTCCTGTACATGCTCGTGCCGGCTCGCGGGCCTCGGTACTTTTTTCCCGACGTGGCGCCGCTGCACGGGGCCTTTGGCTACTACGACTGGGCGATTGCCGGCTGGAACGCCATGCAGGTGGTCACCGACGACGCCTTTCCATCGCTGCACACCGCGACCGGCGTCATCTCAATCGCCTTTAGCTTTCGCCTGCGGCGCCTCTTCCGACCTCTGCCTTACCTGACGATGCTGCCCGCCGTTGTGTTGATTCTGTCGACGATCTACCTGCGCATGCACTACGTCGTCGATGTCGTGGCGGGTATCGCCAATGGACTCATTGCCGCCTGGCTGAGCTCTGTACTCGTCAAGAAGTTCCACGGCGAGGACCCGGAGCTTGCTACGCCATGACTCTGGACCGACCCGTCACTGTCTACATCTTCGACGACGAGCTGTGTGCCCTGGCCCATCAATATCGTTTGCCAAGCGTCGACCTACACGTCTTTGAGCACGCTGATGAGGCCCTGCGGCTCGTGAAGCAGCGCTGCCCGCAGATCGTTCTTATGGACTACTCGATGCGCGGTGAGCAAAGTGGGGCAGAGGCGATGGTCGCATTGCACCACTTCCGGAGGAGCTCGGGCGTGCCGCTGCACCTGGTTGGAATCTCGCGCTCTAGCGACTCGAACCGGCACCTCCTGGCGGCAGGCGCCGATGATGCCATCCCGAAAACCCACGTCCGCGGCTACCTGCAGCGGCTCGTCGAGCGCATGCTGCTTGCTGGGGCGGCCAAGCCCCTCTAGAGTCCGCCGATATGCGCTCCCCTGGACTTGGCATTGTTCTCGCTGTCGTTGTTGGACTACTCGCCAGCCTCCCCTTACCTGCACACAGCCACGGTGGTGTTCCGGCGCCCCAGCAGATCTTGTGGCGCGGCGATAGCCTGCTGCTTCCGACACCCTACTGGGGTCTATTCGTCAGAAGCCCCCAAGGGGAGTGGCACTGGATCTGCGATGAGGCCATCAACGCCTACCAGCAACACACGTTTGCGGTAGGCAGCGACGGCACCCTGTACGTGACAGATCGGGCAGGGATGCAGGTCTCGCGCGATGGCGGTTGCACATGGGAGAGCATCGCCGGACCACTCTCGACGCTGTATATCGTGAACATACAAGCCATGGCACAGAGCCCCCGCATCTGGGTTTTGGCTAGCAGTGACGGTGGCGGCGCAAGTCTGTGGACCAGCGACGACCAAGGCCAAAGTTGGCAGCAGCGGCTCGACGCGCGCGATGTCTGGCCGGCGGGAGTGCGTGTCTCAGCGGATGGACAAACCATTGTTGCCGGCGTCATGACCTCGGCAGCTCCGCGACAAGCCCAGCTACTCCTCTCTCAAGATGGCGGCAAGACCTTCGCGACGCAGACCATCTTTCACCTAGTCGGTGGCCAGCCTCTGTCGCAGCTCACGCCGTTGTGGATTGACCCATTACCGCCTCACGACATCTGGTTGGCCGGTCGAGTCGATGCCGTATCGGTCTTGCTTCAACTACAAGGCAGCACGACTCCCCGAGAGCATCTGCGCCTGACCGTCAGCATCTTCGACATGCTGGCCGATCCCCAGAGCGGAACGCTCGTCGTAGCGACGGCTGGAGGGTTGTACTCGCAGAGCGCGGGCAGCCCGTTCGGCCAGCTGTCCACCCTATCGACATCGCGGTGCTTGTCAGCCCATGCAGACGGCCTCTACGCGTGTGGCTGGAACTTTCAGCCAGATCTTGCGGCAGTCGTCCAGCTACAGCAGTCAGCGACGCAGCGAACCCGTGTCTTCCAATACCAAGACACGATCGGCCCGCAAAGCTGCCCGGCTGAGTCCCCGGTCGCAAAAGTCTGTTCAATGGCCTGGAACATCTACGCTGATCAGCTGGGCATCCCGGCTCGCACCGCGCCCGCTCCAGCGCCCAGTGGCTGCGCGCTGACTACGGCTTCTCGGCCAGATGGGTCAGGCCGGACACTGTTCGTCATGCTCAGCAGTCTGCTTGCCCTTGGATATCTTTGGCAGCGACGCAGGCAGCACTCAGAATAGCGCTGCTCACAGGGCAGCAAAGAAGCCTGGCTTCCGGAGAGCACGCAAGCGGCAGAACGCCGGGCGGCTTCCGCAAGCTCCAGCGACTCACCACAGATCTGGGCTTGCCACGATCTCTTTGAGCGCGTCACCGCGCTCTACCACAAGCAGGATCCGCGCACGCTTCGCCTTGCGCGCTCTTCAATCTCCGCTGCGCCACTGCTCGCGTAGCAGCTCGCGTTCTTCGTTGCCAAACTCGACCGTGCAAGGCACGTCCGTCGTCGCCATGATCGGGAGGGAAGGCCGAACAACCAGTGCGTCGGAACGCAGGTTGTCGATCCCCGGATTCGAAAAAAACAGCGCGCTGCCCTTCGCGGAACGAGAAGACCCATACCTGACCTTCATCCGCCTGTTACCGCAGCTGCACGACATCTGCCCATCAGAATCTGTCCTGCGGTGGGATGTCCGCCTGAGCCCGCCCTCGGTGCAGCAAATGGTGCCCACCTGGAGCACCGCAGCCTTATCAACCGCACCCCAAGAATGGCCCGCTGATCACCTTCTGCATGCCGGCCGAGCAGAGCCCCACACTCGGCTGACCTGCATTTGATCAAAACAAGTGTCGGCGGGTACTAGCTGAGGCCGGGCTTGATACCGGTTTCCCACTCGACGACGGTTGAACCGAGCGTCAAACGGTCGCCGGGAAGAATCGACTGGGCCCCCGTCAGACTGCGACCAGCCCGTTGCCAGAGTACAGCCTGAGGTCCGAACCACCAGAGCTCCCCGCTCTCACCGTGGCATCGGATCGTCCCCCAGCGTACTGCCGCATCACCACCCGCCGGGACCAAACCCAGGACCGCATCACCAAGCGCGACCTCCTTCCACACAATCAGGGTCGCAGGAAACCCACCGTGGTACTCGTCGATGCGACGAAGGAGCGCTCCGCCTGACTTAAAAATTCGCACCTCAACCGTGAGCACCGGCCCTAGGCGCACAAGCTGACCATCCGCTAGTGCTGTCTGGGTCCCCAAAGCCAGCCGGCGGTCATCAACAAAGGTGCCGTTAAGGCTCCGCAGATCCTCGATGAGCAGCTTGCCGTTCGCCACCATCATTCGCGCATGTTGTCGGCTGACACCGTGCGTGATCGAGTCATTCTCGGGAGTGGGGAAGGCGCGCACGACTATGTCGCAGTCTCGGTGCTTGCCCAGCGCCAATTGCTGCGTCGAGAACACATCGATCGCTTCCGATGAATTCCCAAGGCAAGCCAGCAAACGACGATGTCCGGGCGCTGAACTGGCGGCCTCGGCTGGAGCTGAAGCCGGGGCAGGTGAACGCGGCTCAGCGGCGGCTGGGGGCGCCTTTGCCGCACGCGCTCCCCATGCTTCAATGCTACGGACGCCATCGGCGCGACTTCGGCCGGGCTCAACCGCGGGAGCATCACCGGTAGTTGCAGGAAGGGTTGTTCGAAGGGCAGGAGCCACCGCCGTAGGAGCAGCCGGCGACTTGGCTCCAGCCCCCGGAGGCGGCGGCGGCGGTCGTTTCGGAGGTACGCTGCCACCAGAGCCTGGCGAAGCCTGTGCCGCCGCAGCCGAGGGCCTCGGCTCTGCAGCTTTGGCCACTCCAGCGCGACCGCTCTGAGAACTAGCCGCCCCATCGCCAAAAATCGGCAGCGGTGCCTCGTCCATCGCCCTGACAAACTCTTCGATCATGACCTTGGCCGAAGGAAACCTCTCGGTCGGCTGTTTGGCCAAGGCCTTCGCAAAGAACTTGTCGAGCGGATGGTTCGGCGGAATCTGCGGGACCATGGCATTAAGAGCTGGCACCGGATTCCGCTTGTGCATGAGCACCAGCTGCACGCGATCGTCGTGGCGGAACGGCGGCCGCTTTGCCACTGCAATGTAAAGAATGATACCAAAGGCGTAGCGGTCCGTCGCGCTGTCCACCGACGGTCCGAAGACTTGCTCCGGGCTCATGTACGTCGGTGAGCCCACGGCGACACCAACAGCGGTCAGCTTGTCGTTGTCTTCCATCGGCCGCGCTAAGCCAAAGTCCAGCAGCACTGCCCGACGTCCTTCTCCGTCAGGTCCGACGAGAATATTGTCCGGCTTTACGTCCCGGTGGACCACACCCATCGAGCCAGCGCGGTCTAGCACGTCCGCCACCGGAGTTAGCAGTTCGGCGATCTGTCGCGGCGTCTCGCGCGCGAGCACATTGTGAAGGCTCTCGCCTTCGATGTACTCCATTGCGATCCAGAGCACCTTCTCAGGAGTCTCACCGAATGCATAGATCGCTGCCGTGTGATGGTGAATTAACCTGGCCGCCAGTCGCGCCTCACGTTGGAACCGCGCGACGTAAGAAGGATCGCGCGAGAGCTCCGTGTGCATCAACTTAACGACGGCGTTACGGCCTAGCGTAGTCTGCTCTGCGAGATAGACTTCGCCGCAACCGCCTTCACCGATCTTCCGGATGATCTGAAACTGATCGCCGACGCGAGCGCCGGGCCCCAACCTGGCCACTTAGTGACTCTATCACAA
>DAORCZ010000698.1:0-4851 GCA_035345735.1 Pseudomonadota bacterium
GACTGCCGGGCGAGTCGCTGAAGTCCCTGCTCAGCAAGCAGAAGGGACAGCCGCTGGCTCTGACCCGGGCCCTGCATTTGGGCAGTGAGATCGCCGCCGCGCTCGAGGCCATTCATCGCAGCAATCAGGTCCATCGCCTGCTCCAGCCGGGGGCTGTGTTCGTCGCACCCGGAGATGGCGACCGCGATGAAGAGCGCGTCGTGCTGCTCGATCTGGGGGGCTCCGCCGTACCGGCTGGCGATGACAAGAAGGCCAAGTCCGGCGGCAAGGTGCAGGACGATCTGCGGGCGCTCGCTCTGCTGCTGAGCGCCATGCTCGAAGGCGGCGAGGGCAGCTTCGATAGCAGCCAGGCGGTACTACCCCTGCGACTGCGCAACCCCGCTGTCCCAGCGCGCATCGACGCGGTGTTGCGCAGCGTGCTCAACGATTCCTTGGGAAGTGGCGACAAGGCGGCGCGCTATGACTCGGCAGCCGCGTTGGTTGCCGCCCTGCTAGGTACGGGCGAGACGCAGCCGAGCTACGCAAGCTGGTCGGCGGATGGGCGCACACGGCCGCCAGCCCGCAAGAGCGGCGGCACCTTGCTGTGGGCTGGCATAGTCGCCGTAGCTGGCGGCTTGGCCCTGGGGTACTTCCTGTTCCCCAGCGACACGCCGCCGAACGGCCCCGGCCCGCAGACTGGGCCGGCTCGTCCACCGATCGTCGATCGCTCGAACAACAATCCCCCTCCGTCCACTGCTGTGGATGCGGGGAGTGATGCCGCGGTTGCTATCCAGTCACCTGGGCCCGGTCACTGGCCGGCTCGTCCAGGGAGCGCCATTCCTCCGGTGCGTCCGGCTGACGAGTGGCCGCCGCTGCCTACGCCTGCTGCAACGACGGGCCCGGTACCGACTCCCGCCAAGCCCGTGCCCCCCGTGGGGACGCCGGCAGCGGGGGCGCCAACCGGACCGACTGGCTTGCCCGCGGGAACTGGGCCCAACGTCCTTACGGCCCCCAAGAGCCCCGCCGTGCCCTCTGCGACTCCAACGCCTGCGCCCGCTGGTGTTCCGCCAGCCGCGGGAGCGGCGAAGCCAGGCGTCGCACCAGGCAGCCCGACCGCCTCAGCGAACCCGGCCGCCAAGCCGACGGCGGCTCCCGCTGCGGCTCCGACTGCCGGTGTTCCGGCTGCCGGGGGCGCCAAGCCAACTGCCGCGCCTGGCGCGAGCGTGCCCGGTGCCACCAATCCAGGCGGCGCTCAGCCCGCGGCCAAGCCGATCTCGCCGACTCCAGCCTCAGGCCCAAGCGCTGGTGCAGGAAACGCAAAGCCTGCCGCGTCTCCAGCGGTTAGCACAACGGCGGGCACGATGGCCAAGCCGACTCCCACGGCTCCGACCACTCCCAGTCCCGCCGGGGGAGTTACTCCGGCCGCGGGCAATAAGCCAGTCGGCAGCGTCAGCCCCGCAGCCAGCCCGACGCCCGCTAGCAAAGCGCCGGTCACCGCTCCCGCCGCCCCCGCCCCGGGAGCCAAGCCCGCCACAGCACCCGCAGCCGCGACGGGCGTTGCCCCGGCGAAGCCTGCTGCACCTGCTGCGACGGGCGCTGCAGCCCCGAACCGATCTCCCAGTGCACCTGCTGCTCCCGCCGGAGCGGTACCGGCAGCAAAAAACCCAGAACCGCGTCCCAGCTCACCTGGAGCCGTGGCCCCGGCAGCCAAGCCAGCCACGACTCCGAGTGGAGCGAACGGACCACAGTGAGGTGAAGTAGTGAAGCGCCTAGCTCTGTCAGTCCTGTTTGCGGCCTCGCTCGTCTCGGGCGGCGCCAGTGCTCAACCTGCTCCAGCCAAGCCGGCCGCTCCTGCTGCTGCGGCCCCCGCGCCCGCGGCGGGTCAGGTCGCTCGCCCGGCGGTGGGTCAGCCGGCTGCGCCACGGCCCCCGAACGCCGTGAACCCGGTGACGAACGAGCTAGCCAAGCGAGCGATCGAGTCCGCCCAGAAAGAGAACTACGAGGAGGCCTTGAACCTCTTCCGCGAGGCGTATCGCATCGATCGCAATCCGCGCTGGCTCTACAACATGGGCGTGCTCTACGACCGCTTGGGCAACTGCGATGACGCGGCGTTCTTCTATCGCGCCGGCATGTTCGGCAAGGGCGTGCTGCCGCAGGACGCAGAGCTCGTCGAGAATCGCCTGGCCGTGCTGCAGGATGAGTGCAAGTTCAAGGAGCGCCACAAGCTGATCTCGGATCGCCACGAGCGCGCTGGTCGCTACATCGGACTCAAGCTCTGCGCGCTCGCCGAGGACATCCTGACGGGTATCGTGACGCCCACCGAGCGGCAGCAGCTAGATGCCTGCAAGGCCGACGTGGCGCGCATGCAGAGCGCAGCCGGCGCCAAGTAGCCCTCCGACCTCGGCAAAACAGGCGAGACCTCGTGGGATAAAGCGACGTATAGTCGTACCCATTGAGGTACCGCGCCATGCTGCCGCCCCGCATCTCCGACCCAACCTCTCTCTCGCCTCGTCCTGTCCCAGTCGCTCCCCGTCGTCGCTCTTCTGCCGTGGCGCAGCTCTTGCCTGGCGTGGCCTTGCTGTGCGGGCTCGCGCTTGGCCTTAAGCCTCGCCCAGCTGCCGCGTATGCCGAGGATGTGCACTTCCAGCTCGCGATGTGCTCGCTGGACAAGACCGCGCTGAATACGCCTGCGAGTCCCGGCAACTTGGTGGCGACCGCCGCGGTGCGCAGCGCAATCGATAGCCACGCCCGGCGCAGCCCGGCCCTGCGTGATGCTTGGGTGAAGCGTTATCCCAGCCCCAACGACTTTGATGACTGGGCGTTCAAGTCCTTCCTGCTCCTAGAGCCGGGGGCCAAGGTCTACGGCATCGATCGGCTGGATGAGCGTCTGCCGGCCAGTGCTCGTTTGCTGGATCTGGTGTCGCACGCCGCCCGTCATCCCGACGAGGACTGGCGCAACCGCGAGCGTCTCGCCTACGACGCTAAGCGCGTACAGATCAAAGACAGCAAGGGCGGTCCGGTGCCAGCGGATCCGGCGATCCTCAACATGGGCAAGCTGGGAGCGCTGTCGAGTCAAGCGCATGCGCACTACGGCTTGGCGCAGGTCGAATTCTCGCCCGATCCCGACGTGCTGAAGTCCGATCCGCGGCGCTTTGCGCGCAAGGCAGGATACGAACGAGCGCCGATCATCACGCTGGCCGCCGAGATGGCGCAGATCCATCTCGACATCGGGCTGGTCGCCGCGCTGAGTGACGCCCCCGGGGCGCTGGAACTTTCCTGGCTGTACTCGGGCGCAGGCTTCCACTACCTCGAAGACATCGGCAACCAGATCCACACCGTGCAGGTGGGGCTCTTCGACTTCTTCCAGGATGCGTTCATCGAGCGCGCCAAGATGGGTCTTCTGACCGGCGGTGGCTATGTGCAGCCGATGCGCAGTCTGGCGTCGATCGGCATCGACATCCTGACCAACCATCACGTGCTCTCGGAGCACCTGACCGAAAAGCGCTTCATCGGTGCGCTCAGCGGTGGTGGCAGTCCCGAAGGTCAGCGCTTGGTCGCGGCTGCGCGTCAGGACGACCCGCAGTTTGCTGCGCAGCTGGATGCGGCGCTTGCTCCGCTCGGCCCGACGCCCGAGCGCGGCGAGTTCGCGCTGCTGATGACGCGGGCACTCATCGAAGCTTCCTCGATGGAAGGCGCTGAGGTCTACCGTGCGACCCGCTCGATAGCGCTGCCGATCCTGCGCTCTCGAAACGGCAAGTATGACGAGACGCGTGATGAGCCCGACCGCTTCCTCCTGCCGCGCAGCAGCAGCACCGAGGCCTCGTACGAGCAGTTCTTCAGCTTGCAGGAGCGAGCCTTCCGACGGGTCGGCACCGCGCTGCGCCGCTGGGTACAGCTGCAGCGCAAAGCCACAGGACAGGAAGGGGCCGCGCTGTCTTCCGAAGATCGGGCCGCCATGCGTGCCATTGCCATCGAGCGCTTGGTTACCCGTCAGCTACGCATGATGGAGCAGCAGGAGGCACGCTTGGCCGACTTCCTTCGGCAGCCGCCGGAGCTGCAGACGCAGCCCGAGAAGTCGCCGGGCCTGTTGGTCGCTGACATCGTTCTTCTGCTCGGCCTCTGCACCATTGTCTTTTTCGCGAGCCGTCGCCTGCGCCGCTCGTCGTAACAGCTGATCAGTTCTTGATCAGCTCGCCCTCTCGCCTACCCGCCTCTTCCCTTCACTGATCCAAGATGGAACAAGCGTCGCTGCGCTGATCGAAAGTGGCGCAGCGCGAATCGGCTTGGTGTCGCCCACGACCGCCGCTGACCTTGGTACAGCGCGTGCTTTTGCCTTCTGGCATCACCGAAGCAGCGGAGGCGCAAGATGCCCAAGGTTCAGGTCCCGCAAGAGCTGGTTCCCGTCGATCCCAACAGCAAGAGCATCGGCCGTTACCAGGAAGGCTGGCGGGCCGGCAAGCCGGTCGAAGACCCCGAGAAGCTCAAGCGCTGGGGCTTCATCACCGCCAAGCCCAGTGAGTACCTGGTGTACGTCAACCAAGGCCGCATCGACATGCGCAAGTCGGGTCAGGGGCAGCGCGTGTGGAAGTGGCCGTGGAGCTCAGTGGCCATCGTGCCGACGTCGCTGCAGCAGATCGACTTTGTTGCCGATCAGGTCACTCGCGAGCGCGTGGGTGTCAGCGTTAGCGGCGTGGCGGTCTTTCGCATCGTGCAGCCCGAGATCGCGTTCCGCGTGCTGAACTTCACCTACGGCGAGAGCGCCAAAGAGAAGTTGTCGCAGACCCTGCGCGAGATGTTTATCGGCGCCGCTCGTCGCCTGATCGCCAACCTGACGCTGGAGCAGTGCCTGCAGAATCGCAAGGAGTCGATCGC
>DAORCZ010000699.1:0-1617 GCA_035345735.1 Pseudomonadota bacterium
CGTCCGAGCGTCGGACAGGCCCCCGTCCGAGGACTGGACGCCCCCGCCCCAAGCCACCCCTTACGCCTGCTTTTCCCGTCGAGAAAACCCGCAGTCCACCGACTTGGCAAGCTGGCACAGCGGCTGCAATAGCCGCCTGCACCCGGGCTTGGCCCTCCGTCCCGCGGCTCCGTGGGTCGGCGGGCCGGCTCCCCCTCGTGGTGCGCCCGTCCCTCGACGGCGTGCGCGCTCTCATCGTCTACCGAACAAGGATCTCGCCTCATGCTCACCGCTGCCCATTCTGCGACCTCGGACTCGCGGCCCCCGTACGGGCCCCTCGCTGCCCCCCTCCCCTCTGGGCTGGGCGATGACCTGACCGGGAGCCCCAGCCTGCGGGACTCTTCGCCCCGCAGCAGCGACGGCTCTCCCGCCCGTAGTGCGACCGCCACGACCTGGAAAGTGGTCTACGCCATCGTTGAGCGCGGCGCGCGCAAACACTGGCTGCGGATCGGTATGGCTTTTGTGAATCGCGATGGATCGCTCAACGTCCGCCTCGACGCTGTGCCGCTGAGCGGCCAGCTTCACATCCGCGACAACCCGCCGCGCGACGAGCGCGAGAACCGCGAAAACCTGGGTGAGCCCCTGCCGCCGCTGCCCGTGCTGCCCCCCCTGCCCTTCGAGCGCGAACCTCCCCCGGCGCGCGCCCGCAGCCGCGCTGCTGCCAGCCCAGCGGGCAGCGCCTAGGCACCGTCCTCTGGCTCAGTCAGGCCAGCCCGCTCGACGATCAGCCCTATCACCGTCGGAAAGCCGGGTACCTGCCGACGGACTTCATCGTGTACCCGCCTTTTCAGCGCAAGCCCCAGAAGAAACGGAGAACCGACCATGCGATCCACCCCGAAAAAGCTCTCATCCCTCCTCAGCGCCCTGGCCTTCCTGATGCTCGGCCTCGCGACGGGATCCCCGGCCGCAGCCGCCCCCACCAGCAAGTCCAGCGAGCCGACCGCCACCCCCGCCAGCCACGCTCCCGCCCCGGCCGCCAGCAGCGCCGCGACGGCAAGCGGAGCCGGCGTGGTCAACATCAACGACGCCAGCAGCGAACAGCTGCAGCTCCTCCCCGGCGTCGGACCCAGCCGCGCTGAGGCCATCGTCACCTTCCGCAAGAGCCACCCCTTCAAACGCGTGGACGAGCTGACGCGCATCAAGGGCATCGGCCGCAAGTCCCTCCTGCGCCTGCGCCCCCTGCTAACCATCAGCGGCCCGACGACCCTCAAGGAGCGCCCCGGCAAGCCTGGCTCGCCACTGGCCCATGGCCGCCGCCCGCTGCCCCCGCCGCTGACCTAGCCCCCTTGCCCTGGCAGGCCTCGCCCCAGCTAGCCGCCCGCCCGACGGCGACTACGCCACCGCGTCTGCGTCATTCGCCAGATGAATGATGACCACGGTGATGTTGTCGTCGCCACCGCGGGCATTGGCCAGATCGATCAGCACGCGCGGTGCGTCGCTGTAGAGCTGGCGGCTCATCACGTCGGCGAAGTCATCCTCTTCTAAGTAGTTCGACAGACCATCACTGCACAGGATCAGGCAATCTCCGGACTGCACCGGGCAGACCGTGCCATCGACCTGCACTTCCCGCTCGAAGCC
>DAORCZ010000699.1:1717-4849 GCA_035345735.1 Pseudomonadota bacterium
GCCCCGGTGATGTACATGGCCTTCTGCAGGTGGGCCAGCACCTCGTCCTTGCCCGCTGAGCGCTTGGGGGGAATCAGCGAGTCGCGCAGCCGCTCCACCGCCATCCGGCTCGCCTTCTCCCCGGCCCGATGTCCGCCCATGCCGTCGGCAACTGCAAAAAGGCTGAGCTGGGGGGCTACCAGGTAGCTGTCCTCATTGTGCTGGCGCTTGCGGCCGACATCAGAGAGGGCATACGGGATGAGGCGCATTCCGATCCATTAACACGGCCACCCCTCGGGGCAAAGCCCCAAGCGCGACCGCGAGCTAGCCCACCTAGCGACCGCTTAGCGGCGAGAGACCTGGCGCGGGCCCGGGCGCACATGCAGAGCGGTGTCCTGCGCCTGCAGCGCCCCCAAGATCGCGCTGACATGACGGCCGATCGGCGCCATCCCGTGCTCAGCCACTCCGTCGGGATCGATGCGACGAAGGCGACCAATCAGCTGGCCCAGCCCCTCCCGATCGGGACGAGCGGGGCGCTCCAGGCGACGCAGGCGGCCAAGGCGGCGGGCCAGCGAGCGAGCGCAGCGGACCAGCCAGCCTAAAAAGACGTGATAGCGACGCTCTAGCTCAGGACCGGGTAGGCCATCCAACCAGTCGTCCAGCATCAGGACAGCCTTGAGGGCGCGCAGATCGTCGTGCCGCAGCAGGCCCCCCTGGTGCGCCAGCCAGCGAAAGACCGGCTGATCCTGCAGACCATAGCTCTGGGCGCGCGACAGCAGCAGCGTCAGATAGTCCGCCTGGGCTGGCTCCGAGAGCAGAAGCGGCAGCGGCAGCACCCGACCAAACAGCGCCGTTCGCGTCAGGATCTCCAGCGGCACAGCGCCCGCGGAGTCCGCGCCCGCGGCTCGCGAGAGGAAGCGTAGGCCGGTCGGCCAGCCTCGGTGACCCTGCATTCGCCGTTGCGGCTCGTGGTTCTCGACCAAGCCCTCGGTCAGCAGGGCCGCGGCCCAGTGATCGCACTGCGCTCGACTGCGACAGGCAAGGAGTACACGTCCCCCCGCTCGCAGTCGCCGCTTTATGTTGCGTCGGAAGTCTGGCTCTCTGTGCTGGGCGCCCGCCCCGTCCTGTCCGCCGGGAGTCGCCGCTGCGAGGCAGACGATGTTGTCCATCCCGGTTCCCGGGGCCGGCGACCGTCCCAAACGCTGACTAATCGTCAGCCGAACCTCGCCGCGAGCCTGGGCACGCTGCACCACCCCACGCTGCGCCGGCGTCAGCTCATCTCCATCGAGCGCCACGCCGTGGCTCAGCGCTGCTCGCAGCAGATCCTGGCCATGGCCAGCCGCCGTGCCAGCCAGCTCAGCCAGAGCCTGCTCGGCCGCTGGCAGCCGGGGAGGATTCCGCGCGATCAATGCGTGCAAAAGTCGCAGCCGCTGACTTAGCTGGGGCACCAGCACCAACGTCTTTTCCCCGCGCTGGGCTAGCGTCAGCAGTGACTCGCGCAGACGTACCGGCTCAGCCCCAACTGCATCGCAGAGCACTTCGCCATCCAGCGGGGGCACCTGCAAGGAGAGGCCCAACTCTGGAGCTGGGGCAGCCACCGCCGGCTGCTCCAGCAAGCAGGCACGCAACCAGCCACCATGGAGCTGAAAAACCGGCGGCGGGGCTGCCCCCGGACCACAGATCAGCGTGGCCGAGAGCGGCCGTGCGAACTGCGTGGCCGCTGTCGCCAAAGCCTCTTCCGCGACGAAGGCGACGACCCGCAGCCCCGACGAGGCCGCCTGCAGGTGCCGCAGCAGCGAGGCAAAGACTCGACGGCGGCGCGGTCCCAGCCAGCTCTCCAAGGAATCGATCAGCAGACCATCGAGCTCAGCCAAGCATCGCGGCTCTCGTCGCAGGCGGCGCAAGAGCTGGGCCGGGGAGAGGATCGCCGACTGCACCTCCGCTGCCGGCCAAATCGTTGCAAGCTGGGCCCGGGCCCGTCGCCGCTCAGTCGCCGAGGCGAGGAGCAGGCCGACGCGTTCGCCGCTGTGCTGGCTGTGCAAGAGCAGAAGCTTAGCTAGCAGGCTCTTGCCCGTACCCACCCCGCCAGCCACGAGATAGGCGCCCCCATTCCCGGCCAGCAGACCGGCGCGCACCGCCTGGGCTTGCAGCGGCAAGAGCCCCCCACCATCCCCGTTGGGCCCCTCGCCATCCGCCGCGCTTTCGAGGAGCGTCCGAAAGGCTCGTACCTGGCTTGGTACCACGCCAAAGGCCCGCAGATCGTCGAGCGACAAGCCGGACTGCAGGGGAGAGGAGCTCAACGACGCCGGTGGGTTCATGCAGCCTTCTTCGGTTCGGGGAAGCCACCCGATACTGGCTAGGTGGGGGCCGGTGGGGCGCAGCGATACGCTAGAAAGACTTCGGCCGAGTCAGCATAGCGCGTTCGCCATATTGGGAACAAGTCGCAACAATCTGCGCGCCCTCCGTTTTGCGTACGCCACGCCGCACGAAGAGGACCTGCCCGTGGCAGCGGTGCCCGGATAGCCCTTGGCTAGGTTCGCTTGATAGACCGGCTGCGACTGGCCAACCTCGACTGGCCAACCTTGACTGGCCGTCTGCGACCGGTCGACCGCGGCCAGGGACCGCAGGCCAAATCGTCGTCTGGACGAATTCGTCCACTGCAGCCAACCGTGGGATGCCTCCTCTCCGACGGAGACCGGCTGCACAGAAAAGCGCCGGTGGACGCGCCCCGGCTGGCACCGGGCTTGCTGTTTAGCCAGGTATCGACCGCGTCACGATGGGTAGCGGCGGCATCCCGCCCGCGTCGCTCGAGCGGTCCCCCAAAACCTTTACGACCTATCGCCCCGCGCCGGCGCCAACCCGCGCGCGACGAGCGGCAGGCAGCAAGGAGTCTGACCATGCGCCCCTTCCAGCAGCTTATGGCCTTTGCTCTCACCACCACCGCTTGGTTTTCGCTCGCCGCCGTCCCCTCTGCGATGGCCCAGGAGCAGCCTGGTCCCGCGGTCGAAGCCGCCCCGCCACCGGTGGCCTCGCTCCCCGCAGCCCCGCTCCCTCCCCCCGTCCAGGTTGTCCCCCAGCCGATGCCCTATGTGCCGCTCCCCGCGTCGCCCGTCTATGCCGTGCCGTCGGTTCCCACGGCGCTGCCAAGTGCGG
>DAORCZ010000700.1:0-4839 GCA_035345735.1 Pseudomonadota bacterium
GGGGGCCATCCTGCAGCGCATCTCGCTGGATCGCGTGCCGCATGCGGTCCAGATCTTGTATCCCGAAAGCGGCCAGGTGTTCATCGAACGCCTGCGCTACGCGTCGATCTATCACGAGTGCTCGACGCTGGCTCTTCGCCCCATCACACCGTCGGGGGATGCCCTGCAGGAGGTGTGGTCCAGCCAGGAGGTGCAGCTTCTTGCCGCGCCGCTCGACCACCGCGTCGACTGCTTTGGCTATCGCCTGCAAGAGCGCGATGGCCGGCGGATGCGTCCCGATCTGCTGCGCGAGCGCGGCGTGGTGGGTCCGCAGGTGCGCGAGCTTATCGACCGCGGCCAGATCGAGGTCGCCGGTCAGACGGTGCGCCTGCAAGATGTCAGCGAGCCCCGGCGCGGCCAGGTGTTCGCGCTGGTCATGGATACCCGGCCCTGTCCCGGTGCGGGTCGGCTGGCCGAGGCGGCGGATCTGTTGGTCTGCGAATCGACCTTTCAAAGCAGCGAAGCGCAGGAAGCGCACGACTACCAGCACATGACCGCCGCGCAGGCCGCCACCCTGGCGCGTGATGCGGGAGCGAACACGCTGGTGCTGACCCACTTTTCGCAGCGCTACACGACGCTGGACGGCTTTATCGCCGAGGCCACACCGATTTTCCCGAGCACCATCGTCGGGCCCGACTTCACCCGCGTGCCCGTGCCGCCGCGTCACCCGCACGATGCAGCCCCCGCGCCGTCAACCGCCACCGCCACCGCCACCGCCACCGCGTCCGCCACCGCGTCCGCCCCCGCGTCCGAAAGCTAAGCGTCCCCGGCCGGGCAGTCGGTCTAGGCTTCCCGTCGCAACGTCTCCCGTGTTATGACCAAGCCCCATGCTTGAGACCCTAAGCAAAGGCTTCCGTGCCGCCCGCGAGCGTCTAACCGGCGTCGCTGAGCTGACAGAGGACAACATCGAGTCGGCCCTGCGCGACGTGCGCATGGCGCTTCTGGAAGCCGACGTCGCGCTGCCGGTGGTGCGACAGTTCCTGGCCCGCGTCAAAGAAAAGGCCATCGGCCAGAGTGTTCAGCTGCGCGCCAAGGCGCAGGTGCCGGCCGCCGACGCCAAGCCCGGCGAAAAGACGCTGAAGTCGGTCGAGGTCTCGCCGGAATACCACTTCATCCGCATCTGTCAGGAAGAGCTGACGGCGCTGATGGGGAATCCTGACGGCGGACCGACCGAGATGAACTGGGCCAAGAAGGGCCCAACGGTCTTCATGCTCGTCGGCTTGCAGGGCTCGGGCAAGACCACCACCGCCGGCAAGCTGGCGCGCTGGCTGCAGAAGATCCACAAGCGCAAGCCGCTGCTCGTCGCTGCCGACATCTATCGTCCGGCCGCCGTGCAGCAGCTGCAGGTGCTGGGCGAAAAGCTGGGCATCACCGTCTTTACCCAGCCCGGCAAATCCCCGCCCGAGATCTGCGACGAGGCCTACCGCCTAGCCCACACCAAGGGCTACGAGGTGGTCATCCTCGACACCGCCGGCCGGCTGGCGATCGACGAGCCGCTGATGGCCGAGCTGGAGCAGATCCGCAGTCGCGTCAAGCCGCACGAGACCTTCCTGGTCGTCGACGCGATGATCGGCCAGGACGCCGTCAACACCGCCAAGACCTTCCACGAGCGCATCCACACCACCGGCTTCGTACTGACCAAGCTCGACGGGGATGCGCGTGGCGGGGCCGCCCTTTCGATCCGCGAAGTCACCGGTCAGCCGGTGCGCTTCCTGGGCATGGGCGAGAGCCTAGAGAAGCTAGAAGAGTTCCGTCCCGAGGGCCTGTCGAGTCGCATCCTGGGCATGGGCGACATCGTCGGCCTGATGAAGGACTTTGAGCAGGTCGTCGATGCGCAGAAGGCGGAACAAGACGCCATGCGCATGCTCAAAGGGAAGTTCGATATGCAGGACTTCCTGGAGCAGATCAGCGTCATCCAGCAGCTGGGATCGCTGAAAGACATCCTGCAGAAGATGCCGATGTTCGGCCTGCAGATCCCCGAAGGCGCCAACATCGACGACGGCGAGCTGATCAAGATCAAAGCCATGATCAGCTCGATGACCATCGACGAGCGCCGCGTGCCCGAGCGCTTCATCGAGACCTCGTGGGAGCAGGTGGTGCAGGGCGGTCAGGTCAAGGGCCGTCGCCGCGTCGCCCACTACTGCGAGAGCCGCATCCGTCGCGTCGCCCGCGGCTCGGGTCGCAAAGAAGCCGAGGTGATGGAGCTGCTGCACAAGTTCGCGCTGATGCGGCAGATGATGCTGACCATGGGCGCGCAGGCTGGCCTCCTCGGAAAGATCCCGGGCCTGCGCACCATCTCGAAGATCAAGCAGTTCGCGGGCATGGACCTCGGCGCGATCATGAACGCCGCGGGCATGCCGGCTGCCGAAGTGCGTCACTCGGCCCCGCGGCCGAACATCGACAAGTCGCGTGAGAAGCGGAAGCGCAAGCTGCAGAAGGACGCGCGCAAGAAGAACAAGAAGCGCTAAGCGCGCGCTGGGGGGATCTTCGTCGGCGGCGCTACTTCACCGGCGCGCCGAGCACCTGGGTGGGGACGGTGGCGTTCTTGTCTTTCCAGATCGCCAGCACTTCGAACGGCCCGTTGTCTTTGCTCGTGCCTGAAAAGACGACGCCCTTCTTCAAGATCGGAACGAAGGCCAGGTTCATCCTGAAGTCGGTCCAGGTCGTGTCGTAGGTGACGACTGCGCTCTTGTCGCAGATCGTCTCGTACTCGATCCGCCCGTCGGAGGTAATGCGCGTGACGCGGCCCGTCTTGTGCGACTTCACGCAGTCGACGCGCTTGGCCGCGGTCTTCTGCAGCGCGACCATCGCGTGCTCTTTGCCCTTGGTGACCTTGTCCACGACCCCGCCAGCGCTGCTCAGCGATCCGCCGCGACGGGTGTACGGGACGTCCTCATAGAACGAGGGAAAGCGCGGCTTGCCAGCGTTGACGTCGTCGAACTCTAGCTTCTGGTTGAGCAGCGCGACGTAGGCGGCGGCGCGCGGTCCACGGAAGCCCGGCACCTCTTGCAGCGAGGCCATCAAGAAATCGGCGATCGCCGACTGGCGATGACACTGCGCCCAGGCGTTGGCCGCGACGTTGACCTCGGGATTGTTGACCAGCACCGGCCCGGCTTTTTTGGCGAAGCCGCCGAAGGGATCATCGCGAACATCGTTCATGCCGGCAAACGCCTTGGCCGGTAGCTTCGAGATCGCCGCGACCAGCGCCGCCTGCGTCTTCTCTTCGCAGCCGGCAAACAGCTTGCGCGATCCCGACAGCGTCGCCGAATCGACGCTCAGCATCAGCTCCAGGAGCTTGCTGTTGCTGCCCACTCCCTTTTCCCACTCCGCCCGAGCCGCGTTCGCCGCCTCGACCATCTTCTTGTAGGCGTCGTCCTTCTTGAACAGCTTGTCGCGATCCGCGAGGTAGGTCTTGAGGTTGTCGCCCAGCTCGAAGGCCCGCAGGCGCAGCAGCATCTTGGTGGCGCCGTCGTGGGCGGTGTCGCCACTTAGCTGCGTCGCAAACTTGGCAGCATCCCAGGCCGCGACGTCGCCAGCGCACATCGCGTGGTGCGGCATCGACGAGTGCTCGACGCGCTCTTTCAGACAGAATTCCAAGAAGGCCAGACGACCGACCTCGCTGAAGTTCCGCTGCATCATGTCGGCGGCGTACACGCCTCTGACGTGGATATCGCCCGACTTGAGGCCTTCATGAATCGCCCACCACTGATCCATCGGCGTGAACTCGGCGATGTTCTTCGTCGATAGCTCGACCTTGGGGTAGCTGCCATCGCGATTTTCGATGAAGGCGACGGCATCGGCCCAGTCGGCATCGCGCATGCCCAGCTTCTGACTCCAGGTCTTGCGAAGCTCTTCCGCCTTGCCCTGGTGCGGCTTGATCTCGTCGCTGTTCGAGCACAGCACCTTGGCAATGGCCCGCACGATGTAGTCGGGCTCGGTGCGCTTGAGCGAGTTCACCTCGTAGCTGGTGGTCTCGAACGAATTCTTGCCGCACCACGTGGGTAGCTCGGCGTGGGCCAGGCTCGGGGCTGCGAGCCCCAAAAGCACCGACGCACAAAACAGGACATGCTGTCGCAAGCGGACCTCCCCTTCGCCGTGATCCCTCGGGCCGCGCCGCCCTACCGCCCACCGCAGAGCCACCTGGCCCCGCCCCGACTGCAGCCCCGAGAGGAAAAGAAGTCCATGGTACAAAGCGGCGGGGGGCGCTGACAACCGATCCGCGGCAGGAATCCTTGCCGTCGTCACGGCTTAGCCGCTGCGCGACCGACGATCGCTTAGACGCTCGCGCAGGCCACAGCGGCCCCTTCAGAGCCGCTGCCCCCGCGAGCTAGCGGCGCAGCAGGAGGAAGAAAAAGAACAGCAGACTGGCCAGAAAAAAGCCGGCCGCCGCAGCCAGGCCAATGCGCAGGGTCGAGGCCGGCGGGCTGCCATCTTTGCCCTTGGCAAACACTGCGGTCAGGATTGATCGCTGCGAGACGGGAGCGACGGAAACCGGCACCGCGACGCCAGCCGCCGACGGTGGAGGGACCACTGCTGCCGGGGCCGCCGGGCTCATCATGCTGGGGTTCGGCGTCGGGACGTTGTGCTCTTCGAGGACGAGGCCCAGGCGGGTGGCGACATCGGCCATCGACGGTCGCTCGGCCTGGGTCTTTTTCAGCATGTCTTCGATCAAAAGGACGAAGGCCGTGGGGGTATCGGGGCGACGCTCTTTCAGTGGCGGCGGCGACTCATACAGGTGTGCGGCACGCAGCTTGTCACTGCTCTGGGCGACAAACGGCGCGGTGCCCGACAGCGTCTCGA
>DAORCZ010000701.1:0-4839 GCA_035345735.1 Pseudomonadota bacterium
AACCGCTGCGAAACATACGACGTCGTATGTGAAGGACTGCCCGCTGCCCAGGTTGAAGTGGCGACCTACGATCGCACCGCCGGCACCTCAGCCAAGGGCAGCATCGTGTTCGGCAGCGGCGGGGATGGCACCGGTTTTTACAACTACACCCAGACCCGCAAGCTGCAGGATGCTGGCTACAACGTCATCGATCGTCGCTGGCCGGCGGGGTGGTTTACCGGCGGCACCGCCGGGCCACAGCAGGCGTCCTGTCGCCTGGCGGCACTGCTTCGCTACCTGCGCAGCAGCGTCGTCCCCACCGGAGCCTTCTGCGCCACCGGCAACTCGGGCGGCAGCGCCGAGCTGTCCTATGCCCTGACCTGGCAGGGGGCCGGCAAGGTGCTCGACTTTGCGATGCCAAGCTCGGGCCCGTTCCACCGTTTGGACCTGGCTTGCCAGGGTGAGCAGGACGCGACCTGGAAGGCGCAGTGCCAAGCGCTGCTCGCCAGCCGCTGTCCCGACTGCGCCAGCCGCTTGTGCCAGATTGGAAACGGCCCGCGCTCACTCATCGATCTCAGCTTCAGTGCCATGCCGCGCTGCTCGACCTCGACGGCCAGCGACCTGACGCTACTTATGACCCTGGGGCCGGCGCAGGGTCCCAACAGCAAGCTCGATGGCGCCCCGGTGCGCTTCCTCACCGGCAAGGACGACAGCGGCGGCTACGCGCCGCTACAGACCGCGCTACACGACGCGCTCAAGGCCAACGGCGCCAACGTCGAGATCCTGTACATCACCGGCGCCCCGCACGAGATGGACACCACCACCGCCGGCGCCAACGCCATCTACGACGCCCTCAGCACCCGCTGCATACCCCGTACCTAAGCTGCGCCGGATCTCCAGACCGGGCGCTTATTTGCGGTAGTAGCAGGCCGCGTCGAGTGGGTAGGCGAAGCAGTAGGCAAACAGGCAGTTCGAGAGCTTGCTGAAGGCGTCGAAGCAGTGGGGATACGAGGAGCAGGCCTCGCCGGGATAGCCCTCGGCGCAGGTCCAGTAGTTGGCAAACTCGCTCGTGCACTTCGATGGGCGCGCGTTGCACAGGCTGCTGCAGTTCTGTTGTTTGGCGCCGGCGCAGGCGTTTTCGGCCCCACAGGCGTTGAGACAGGAAGAGGTCACCGGATCGCCCCCCGCCCCACAGCCCACGGCGAACAGAGCGAACAGAGCAAGCAGAGCAGGCAGCATCCGCAGAACAGGCTGGCCAGTCGTTCCAAACATGGGCACCTCGACGGGATCGTATCACGCGTGCCGGCTGGTCGGCGGGCTGCCCCGCACCCCCAGCCGACCGAGCCCCTTCAGCGCGCCGGGACGAGCACCGCGCGGCGCACGACATCGGCTCGGTTGCTGGCCCCGATCGCGACAAAGATGCGCACCAAGTGGTTGCGCACCGAGTGTGGACTTAGGCCCAGCGCCGCCCCAATCTCGGCATTGGTCAGCCCCAGTGCGACATGCTCGGTGATCTCGCGCTGACGCGGCGAGAGGCGCTGATCCTGACACACCAGCCCGACCGGCAGCGATGCGGTTGCAACGCCTGACAGTCGCTGGTGCAGCGCATCCCCGACCGCGATGATCGCCGCCAGCTTGCGCAGCCGCGAAAGAAGCGGGGGCGGGAAGGCATCAAGCCGTCGAGACATCAGCACAATGGCGCCCACCACGCGCTGCTGCACAACCAGGTGCATGATGCATAAATCGCGCTGACCAAACGGTCGCAGCACGCCGGCCTGCAAGCGACGCCAGGCCGCACCTCGCCGCGGCAGAGACTCGGTCGCAGAGGCCACCAGGCGACGATTGGCGCGCTGCCGCAGCGGGCTGAGGACATCGGCCAGCTCGTCCCAGCGCGTGGCCGATCGCGCCACCGCCCGTGCATCCAGCCCGTGCAGTACGGCGGTCTCTAGCGGTACGCGCGGCGACAGCGCGTGCATCAAGGCCGCGTCAAAGGGCACGCACCGGGCAAGCAGCGACAGCACCTGTTCGCGATAGTCGCGCAAGCTGGCCGCACCGGCTGCTGCCGCCGCAAATGCGCCAAGATCAAGAGGGCTCACCATAGGTACAAACGTACTACATCGCCGAGGGCGCGGGGGCTCTACCGTGGGGCATCCACAAGGAGCTCACCGCCATGACCCAGGATCACTTTCACCCCCGTCCACCTTGGCTTGATCCGACCCTCTATCCCTTCACTCCGCAGCGTTTTCCGACGGCCGAGGGCGAGATCTCCTATCTCGATGAGGGCAAGGGACCGGTCGTGCTGCTGGTGCATGGCACCCCCAGCTGGTCCTTCGAATTTCGCGAGGTGGTGCGCTTGCTCTCCGCCCGGCACCGCGTGATCGTCCCCGACCATCTTGGCTTTGGTCTCTCGGACAAGCCGCCGCATGCCGCCCTGCGTCCTGAGGATCACGCCCGCCGTCTGCAGGCACTCGTCGATGCGCTGGACCTGCGTGATCTGGTGCTGGGGGTGCACGACTTCGGTGGGCCGATTGGCCTGCCGCTGCTTTTGGATCGGCCGGACCGCGTGGCCCGGCTGGTGGTGCTGAATTCCTGGTGCTGGCCCAGCGACGGCGATCCGACGATCGCAAAGATCGATCGCGTGGTGCGCAGCCCGCTTGGCCGCTTCCTCTATCGCGGGCTGGGAATTTCGGCGCGGCTCTTCCTGCCGCATTCGTTTGGTGACCGCCGCCGTCTTACGCCCAAGGTGCATCGCCACTATCTGGGCCCGCTTTCGACGCGCAGCGCGCGGCAAGGCACCTATGCCCTGGCCTGCGCGCTGGCTGGCAGCGATCCGCACTACGCGCGCCTATGGCAGCACCGGCAAGCACTCGCGGCCGTGCCGATGACGCTGGTGTGGGGCGAGCGCGATCCCGTCCTCACCCGTCGTCACCGCGACCGCTGGACGGGAGCCTTTCCCCAGGCCCGACTCATCTCTGTCGCCGACGCTGGCCATCCCGTTGCCGAGGAGCGTCCTGAGGTAGTCGCCGCCGCTATCGCCGAACCCGCGACCTAAGCAAACACAGATCGGCTTGCCGCCCGAATTCGGGCCGCGCCGAACTAGCAACGGTCGGGCCCCGCTCGCCTGTCCGCCTGTCCGCTACTTGCGACGAACCCGCCCCGGGCGTTTCGTGAACCCAGATGAGTCGGCTGTGGCCGTCGCGGCTCCGGCGCGGGCGGCGCTTGCGGCATGGTCGACGGCGGCCAAGATGGCCCGCGCGTGATCTAGAAAAACCCGCCCCGGGGGCAAGAGCGACATGCCACGCGGCGTGCGCGAAAACAGCGGCGTGCCGATCTCGTCTTCGAGCGCGCGGATCTGTCGGCTAACAGCTGGCTGCGCCACAAAAAGTCGCTGTGCGGCACGGCCGACGTTGCCCTCTTCAGCGACGGTGACGAAGTAGCGAATCTGCGACAGGCTCACTCCGTGAGCATGCCATCCCGACGCCTCGCGGGGCAAGGTCGATGCGGTCCGCAGGCCAGATCAAATCGGCATTGGACGGGCGGGCCCGGGCACCGCATAAAAGCGGGATGGCGATCGAAATCCTCAGCTCGCACGAGATCGAGCGAATGCGTCGCGCCGGGCGGGCCGCTGCCGAGACGCTGGCCTTTGTGGGCTCGCAGCTTCGGCCAGGGATGTCGACGGCCGACATCGATCGTCTGGTGCGCAAGGACACCGCGCGACGGGGCGGTCGCCCCAGCCAGCTGGGCTACAACGGCTTCCCGGCCGCGGTCTGCACCAGCCGGAATCACGTCGTCTGCCACGGCATCCCCAGCCCGCACGAGCTGCTTCTACCCGGCGACATCGTCAACATCGACGTCACCACCGACGTCGACGGCTTCCACGGCGACACCAGCGCGATGTTTCTGATCGGTGAGGTCAGCAGCGAGGCCCGGCGCATCGTCGAGATCGCCAAGCGCTGCCGCGAGGCCGGCATCGCCGTCATCCGCGAAGGGGCCCGCCTGGGAGATATCGGCGCCGCCATCGTCGAGATCGCGGCCGCCGAGGGCGTCGGCGTGGTCAGCGAGATCGGCGGCCACGGCATCGGTCGCACCATGCACGCCGACCCCCACGTCCCGCACGTCGGCCGGGCGGGCACCGGGCCTCGCTTGCGGGCCGGCATGGCGCTTACCGTCGAGCCGATGATCAACCTCGGGGGCGCAGCGATCCGCACGCTCGGCGACGGCTGGACGATCGTCACCGCCGACGGCAGCCTCTCGGCGCAGTGGGAACACACGGTGCTCGTCACCCACGATGGCGCGGAGGTCTTGACTCTGCTGTGAGCCCGGCGGCCTACAAGCTGCCGACGTACGAGATCTTGGGCGCGCTGCCGTCTTCCGGGAAAAAGATCTTCACCGGCGCCGGCATGCCCGCGACGCCTTCTTTTTTGCCCACGAAGTAGTCGATGACGCGGCCTTTTTCCGCCGTCTCGCGAAAGCCGATGCCAGTGGTGCCGGTCTTGCGAACGCGGGTGATCTTCACCGGCTGGGCGTAGAACTGCGCGTTCTGCCAGGCCTTCTTGAAGCTGAAGTTGCGCAGGTCCTGCGTCACGTCGGTGCCGCCCGGGCCGAGCAGGCTCTTGTGCAGGTGCGGCAGAGCGGCTTTGACGGCCGCGTTCATGTCGTCCTTGTTGCCGGTCAGCGCACTTAGAAAGTCGTTGAGCAGCTTCTCGGCCCGCGGATCGACCGGTTCGTCCATCTGGGCTTGCGCCGTCGCGGGTAGCAGCGCTGGTGCCGCCGCCGCCGCGGTACAGAGGAAAAACGCCAGTCCGAGTCTTTGCAGTCGCAACATGTCACGCCCCTTGGTTCTGCCGACGGCCCCTGCCC
>DAORCZ010000702.1:0-4836 GCA_035345735.1 Pseudomonadota bacterium
CCTCGGACCGACGGCGAGCTTCGCCGTGTCGCGCTTTAGCGAGCGATTCGCAGCGGGCGGAAAGAGCCGGCCAGCCTGTCAGGAATGCGTTGTAAGCTGCCGCCTTCACACTGCATGATGGCTGTTGGGCGCCGAAGCGAGAGGCCTGTATCCGAGATCTCCTCTCGCGCTGCCCGCAGCGAAAGGAACTGCCGTGGATAGCTCACTTTTCCGACGGAAGACGGTCCAGCAAGTGCTCGGCGAGGCCGAGTCTGGGGGCGAAGGGCGATTGCACCGATCACTCTCGGCTCTTGACCTGACGATGATCGGCATCGGCGCCATCATCGGCGCCGGCATCTTCGCAATTACCGGCTCGGCCGCCGCCACAAAGGCGGGCCCGGCGATTGTGCTGTCGTTTGTGTTGTCGGCCCTCGGCTGTGCCTGCGCGGGCCTCTGCTACGCCGAGATGGCGGCGATGATCCCCGTCGCTGGTAGCGCCTACACCTACGCCTTTGCAACGCTTGGCGAGCTGGTGGCCTGGCTGATCGGCTGGGCCCTGGTCCTCGAGTACGCCGTCGGTGCCATCACCGTCGCCATCTCATGGTCGGGCTACTTCGTCGAGTTCATGCGCGGGTTCGGCGTCGAAATGCCCAAAGCGTTATGTAACGGTTACTTTGCGACCTGGGTCGACGCTGCTGGCGTTACGCAGCACGGCCTCATCAACCTACCGGCAGTGGTTCTTGTCGCTGCCATCACGGTCCTTTTGATTGTCGGCGTGAAGGAGAGCGCGCGCGCTACCAGCATCATCGTCCTCTTGAAGGTCGCGGTGGTCCTGGCCTTCTTGGCGCTCGGCGTTGGCTACGTGAAGCCGAGCAACTGGCAGCCCTTTATGCCCTTCGGTTGGAGCGGGGTCATCGCGGGGGCCGGCGTCATCTTCTTCGCCTACATCGGCTTCGATGCCGTGACGACGATGTCCGAGGAAGCCAAAGATCCGAAGCGGGATCTGCCGCGCGGCATCCTGGCCTCGCTCGCCATCTGCACCGTGCTTTACATCCTGGTGTCGGGCGTGCTGACGGGCATCGTGCCGTACACGCAGCTCAACGTACCGGCTCCCGTCGCGCTGGCGCTGCGCTCGGCGGGTGTGAACTGGGGGGCCTTCCTGGTCTCGTTTGGCGCGCTGGCCGGCTTGGGTAGCGTCGTTCTGGTCATGATGATGGGGCAGCCGCGGGTGTTCATGGCGATGAGCCGCGATGGCCTGCTGCCGAGTGCGATCAGCAAAGTGCATCCGCGCTTTCACACGCCGTATCGCTCGACGATGCTGACGGGCATTGTGGTCGCGCTGGCCTCCTCGACGCTCAACGTTGAGATCGCGGGCGAGTTGACGTCAATGGGAACCCTGTTTGCGTTCGTCGTCGTCTGCGTGGGCGTGGTCGTGCTGCGTCGCTCGCATCCTGATGCGGTGCGCCCGTTCCGTACGCCAGCGGCAGAGTTTGTGGGGCCGCTGGGAGCGATCACCTGCCTGGTGATGATGGTGGGGCTGCCGCGAGCCACCCAGCGCAACTTCATGGTCTGGATTGCGATCGGGCTGGTCATCTACTTCACGTACAGCCGAAAGCACTCACGCATTGGTAAGGCGCCGAGCAGCGCTCAGCCGTAGCGACGGGCGGCGCTGATGTGCGGCGTCGTTGCGGTGCTGTCGGAACTACCTCTCGCCCCGCGAGAGGAACTGGGCGCCGCGATGTCTCGCCTGCTGTCGCACCGCGGCCCAGACGGGCATGGGCTGCTGAGCTTCGGTGCCGGTCCAGGCGTCACCTTGGGGCATCGGCGCCTGGCCATCGTTGACCTTTCAGATGCGGGGGCGCAGCCGATGTCGCGGGGCGCGCTGAGCGTCAGCTACAACGGCGAGTTTTATAACTACCTCGAAGTGCGTGCTGAGCTGGCCGGCCGCGGGCATCGCTTCATCGGCAACAGCGACACCGAGGTGCTGCTGGCGCTGTGCGAAGAGTTCGGAGTCCCCGAGGCCCTGCAGCGGGTCAATGGCATGTTCGCTCTGGCGCTGTACGACGGGCGGACGGGAGCGCTGTGGCTGGCCCGCGACCGCTTTGGCGAAAAGCCGCTGTACTACCTGCTGACTGGCGAGCACTGCCTGGTCGCCTCGGAACCCAAGGCCATCCTGCACGGGGCGCGAGCGCTCGGCATCGCGATGGGCGTGCAGCGCGAGGTGCTGGCCTGCTACCTGGCGGATGCCGAACACGAGGTTGGCAGCGAGACCTTCTTCAGCCAGATCTCCCGCGTCCGTCCTGGCGAGTGGCTGCGCATCGAGCGTCGCCCGGATGGTCGCTTGCAGCGGGTGGCGGGACGCTATTACGAGCTCACGCCCGAGCGCTGTCCGCCGATTGAGGGCCCGGCGGCCGATGCCGCACTGCACGACCTCCTGGGCGATGCCGTGCGGCTGCGGCTGCGGGGGGATGTCGAGGTGGCCGCCTGTCTTTCGGGGGGCCTGGACAGTTCAACCTTGGTCGGGCTGGCCGCGCAGAGTGGCCCGCGCCTGCGCACATTTTCGGCGATTCATGCGCCCGGTGATCCCTGGGATGAGCGTGCCTACATCAAGGCCGTCGTGGCGCACACCGGCGTTGAAAACCATGCCTGCGATCCGGCGGATCTCCTGCAGGGCCCCGATGGCTTGGCGGCGTTTGCATCCTTCCTGGACCACCACGACGAGCCAGTGGGCGGACCCAGTGTTTGGGCGCAGCACGCCGTTTATCGGCTCATGGCCCAGCGTGGGCAGCGCGTCGCGCTAAGCGGGCAGGGCGCCGACGAGTGCCTGGGGGGTTACGGTGGGACTCTGCCGGCTCTGCGGCGCCATCTGCTGGGGCGGCACCGCTGGCGTGGGCTATCTGCCGAGCTCGCGGCGATCTCGGGTTGGGGGCGCCAGGCCCAGGGGCTGCTGCAGGCGCTTGTCTCGACGCTGCGGGGCGAGCTGGCCGAGCGCCGACCAGCGACTTATGAGGCTTGGCTGGAGGCGCGCTGGCAGCGACATTTTTGGGGCAGTCGCTATCTCGACCTGCCGGCGCTGGCGATCCAGTGTCCGCCGCTGCCGCCGGAGTTGCCGCAGGCCTCCGCGTTTGATCGACGCAGCGCCCTGCACGGCTACCTGTATCGCCTGCTCGGTGGTCCTTCGCTGGCTACCATCCTGCGCTACGAAGACCGCAACAGCATGGCGTGTTCCGTCGAGGCTCGGGCCCCTTTTCTGGACCCTCGGGTCGTCGAACACTGTCTTTCACGCTCGCCGCAAGAGCTGGCCGGGCAAGGGCTGACCAAGTGCTTGCTGCGACGGGTGTTCGCCGCTGAGCTACCAGCTGTCGTGCGCGAACGTCGCGACAAAGTGGGCTTTGGCGCGCCGCCCTGGCGCTGGCTGGCTGGCCCGCTGCGACCGCTGGTCGAAGACCTGCTGGCCGGTGCGACGCTGCGCCGCCTGCCGTTTCTGCGCCGCGATCGACTGCAATCGGACTTTGCCGGGGTAATCGCGGGCCGGGAGCCGGGAGCGGGAGCGAGCGAGGGCTTCTTTCGGGCGCTGAATGTGCTGCTCTGGCTAGAGACGAAGGGGCTTGCGCTGTAGCGCTACTTCTTCTTGCGGTGCTTCTTCTTTTTCTTCTTCTTGCCCTTGTCGTCGGAATCGGCCCCGTCGTCCTCAGTCGCTTTGTCGCCCTTGCCAGCCTTGGCATCGCCGCCCTTGTCACCGTTCGCCCCGGGAGTGCCTTCGGGAGGCGAAGTGGCCTTGTCGGGAGCAGGTGCCGAGGCGGTGAGCGCAACTTCCTGCTGACAGTCGGCGCCGGCCTCGCAGGTGATCTTCGCTTCCTGGTGACCAGCGAGACGGACCGTCAGCACCTGGGGGGCGGTCGGCTTGGCGCGCTCCGCCGTATAGGGCGTAAGTCCAAGCACGGTGCCATCGGGCAGCACGACTTCGGCTCCGGCGGGGATCGAGCGCAGGTTCCAGTGAACCTTGGCTTCGGCGCCCCGCGCCCGGATCAAGACGAAGATGCCGACGCCGCCCACCAGCACCAAGAGGATCGCGGCGATGCCTACCCGCAGCCAGAGCTTTCGCCCGGCCACACCTGTGCCCGTGGCCGTCGGAGGCTGGCTCATGACCGTCGCTGGGGCTCCCGCCACCAGGGCTGCGGATTCCTGGGTGTCGGCTGCTTCCAGATTCCGCTTTTCTTGGCTGTCTAGCTTGGGCGCCGGCGGCAGGCCGGTGGCGGACGGCATGCCGGAGATGCGCGCCAGCGTACTCGCGACCTCTGAGGCGGTCGGGCGCTCTTCCGGCTTTTTGCGCAGCATGCGGCCGACCAAGTCGTAGAGCGTCGCCTGCAGTCCCGGCACCAGCTCGTTTAGCGGCTTGGGCGTCGCCGACATGTGCATGAACATCACTTCAGCGTCGCTGTTGGCGATGAACGGCTTCTGTCCGGCGAGCATCTCGTAGAACATCACGCCGAGGGCATAGACGTCGCTCTTGTCGATGACCGAGCGCGCGCTGCGCACCTGCTCCGGCGACATGTACGAAGGCGTGCCCATGACCATGCCGGTTTGGGTCAGCCGACCTTCTTCGCCGTCGCCGGGCTCGCGCACGCGGGCCAGGCCGAAGTCGAGCACCTTGATCCAATCCTTCGAGCCGGTCTCGGGATCTTCGACCAGCATGATGTTGGCCGGCTTGAGGTCACGGTGGATGATGCCCTTGGCGTGGGCGGCAGCGAGGGCCAGCGCAATCTGTCGCCCGTAACGAATGACCAGCTCAACCGGCAGTCGCCCGCCGGCGTGCCACAGCCGCTCGTGCAGCGTCTCACCATCGAGAAACTCCAT
>DAORCZ010000703.1:0-4833 GCA_035345735.1 Pseudomonadota bacterium
CCGACGTCATTGTTGCCAACCTGCCCTACATCCCGACCGCCGAGATCAGCGCGCTCGCTGCCGAAGTCCGCCATGAGCCCCACAGTGCGCTCGACGGAGGCTCTGACGGCTTGGCCCTGGTGCGACGGCTCATCGCGCAAGCGCCGAGTCGTCTGCAGCGCGGTGGAGCCCTGGCGCTGGAGATTGGCGCTGGTCAGGCGGCGGCTACCGAGGCGCTCTTGCAGGCGGCCGGCTTCGTCGATGTGCGCTCTGAGCTGGACCTCGCCAAGATCGCGCGGGTGGTGCATGGACGACTTCTCTGAGGGTGAGTTCGCGCCGCTCTGTGTTCCGGTGGCGCTGTGGCCAGCGGGAGCGCAGAGCGAACGGGGGGCCCCGCCCTATGTTCGTCTGGCAACCGGTATCTCCCCTCTGGGAGTGCGGCTGCGCTCGGCGCTGCCCGAGGAGCTTCTGGGGGTACCGCTTCGGCTGCGGATCGATCTGCCTCCGCCTCTGCCCTACATGCCCGATGCAGCCACCGATGGAGACGGCGGCTGGCAGGGCGAGCTTGTGCTGCGGGCGCTGCCCAAGGAAGTCGTCGTCCGCGATGAAGCGGGCGAGCGGGCCGAGCTTCGTCAGCTTGCCCTGCACCAGCTCTCGAAGTCGCAGCGCGAGCTGATCGAACGCTATGCCTCGCTGCGGCTGCTCTCAGACGAATAGCCCGCACAGGCTTCGATTGCTTCGACTGGGGCAGGTTGTTACCCTGCGCCGCCATGTCGCTTCTCGATTTGTCTGCTGAGTTGGGTCGGGCTGCCGCCGCTGCGCTGCGCGCCCACAGTGAAAACGCCGCCATTCCCGCTGAGCTGGGTGTGCAGCCAGCCAGCCGTCCCGAGTTTGGCGATCTGCAGATCGCGGGCTGTCTGCAGCTGGCCAAGCCGCTCGGCAAAAAGCCGCGCGACCTGGCGCAGATCGTCGCCGATGCACTGGCGCAGCACCCCGACCTGGCCAAGGTCGAGATCGCCGGTCCGGGCTACGTCAACCTGCACCTGACCAGCGAGTGCCTGGGGCGCCTCTTGCAGCAGATGGCGAACAGCCCCAGCCACGGCGTGCGACCGCGCTATGCCGGCCAGACCGTCATCGTCGATTTCTCGTCCCCGAACGTCGCCAAGCCGATGCACATCGGCCACATCCGTTCGACGATCATCGGCGCCGCGCTGAGCAATGTCCTGCGAGCCGTTGGCTACACCGTCATCTCGGACAATCACCTCGGCGACTGGGGGACGCAGTTTGGCAAGCTGATCGTCGCCTATCGCAGCTGGCTGGATCGCGAGGCCTATGCTCGCTCGCCGATCGCTGAGCTGGTGCGGCTGTATCAGAAGTTCGTCAGCGACGAAAAACAGCAAGCGGCTGAGCTTGGACTGAAGAAGCCCGAGCGCCGCGTTCCCGCCGAAGGCGATGACGAAGAGGGCGAGGAAGAGGTGCCGCAGGCGGTCACACCGCTCCTGCAACAGGCCCGTCAGGAGCTTGCCAAGCTGCAGGCCGGCGACCCCGAGAACCTGGCGCTGTGGCAGGAGTTCGTCCGTGCCTCGCTGCAAGAATTTCACCGCACGTATGGCCGGCTGGGCATCCGCTTCGATCACGAGCTAGGCGAGAGCTTCTACAACGATCGCCTGCCCGCCCTCGTCGAGGATCTGCTGCGGCTGGGCCTGGCTGAGCCGAGCCAGGGCGCGATCATCTGTCCCGTGGAGGGCGCGCCCGCCCCGCTTCTGGTGCGCAAGGCGGATGGCGCGTTCCTGTACGGCACGACGGACGTCGCCACCGTAGTTTACCGTCGCACGACCTGGCAGCCAAGCCGCGTCCTTTACGTCGTCGGCTCGCCGCAACAGCTTCACTTCCGGCAGGTCTTCGCGGTCAGCTTGGCCTATCTCGCGCGGCTTGGCCTCTGCAGTGAAACCAATCCGCCGCCGTCGCTGGAGCACATCATGTTCGGTGCTATGCGCTTCCGCGATGCGCAGGGCAACTGGACCATGGGCAGCACGCGGCTGGGGAATGTGCCGCTGCTCGATGAGTTCCTGGATATGGCGATTGCGCGGGCAGCTACCGTCGCTGGCGAGAAGAATAGCGAGCTCCCTCCAGCCGAGCTTTCGGAAGTGGCGCGCATCGTTGGCATCGGCACCGTCAAGTACAACGACCTGTGTCGCGATCGCATCGCCGACATTCACTTCGATCTCGACAAGGCCATGGCGCTCGACGGCAACACCGCGCCGTACATGCAGTACGCCTACGCCCGCATGCGCTCAATCGGCCGCAAGGCCGAGGCCGAGGGATACCGCCCGGCAGCCCCCACCCTTTCGCACGCGGCAGAGCGCGCGCTGGCTCGCCGGCTCCTCGACTATGGCGCCGCCGTCGAGAAAGTCGCCGACACCTGTCGGCCGCATGTTCTCTGCGAGTACCTGTATGAGCTGGCCGGAGCGGTGAGCACCTTCTACAACGAGGTGCCGGTGCTCAAGGCCGAGCCCGCCGAGCGCTCCGCCCGCCTGGGGCTGCTGGCACTCGCAGCCTCAACGCTGCGGCATGGCTTGTCACTCCTAGGCATCGAGGTGCCGGAGCGGATGTAGCGCCCGGCACCCACCCACCCGCTGCCGCCGGCCCCAGGGAATGGCGCCCGCTGGCGCTATTTCGCCGCGCGGACAACGCGGAGGGCCAGCACAGAAGCGGGTCAGGGGAGAGACTTCGCGAGACGGAAGCCGATGTTCCTGCCGCGGTCGGAGGGCGTCGACCGGTAGCGGAATGCGGCGCGCACGTAGTCCGCCTCGCTGACACAGGAGCCCCCCCGAAGCACGCGGTTCCCGCCCTGCTGAGGGCCCAAGGGATCTGGCTTCTCTGCGCCTGCATACGAATACGAATCGGCGTACCAGTCCCACACCCATTCCCAGACGTTGCCGCTTAGATCATGCAGAAACCAGCTATTCCGTTGTCTTGTGGCGACGGGATGCGTTTCCCCTCGGGTGTTCCTGCCATACCAAGCGACTGCGTCGACATCGTCTGAGCCGGCATACTCTTTGGGGTGGTCGGCCCGCGCTGCGTATTCCCACTCGGCCTCCGTCGGCAGGCGATAGCCGGGGCAGTGCACATCGAGCCAGCGCACGTCGTTGCCATTGATCTGATAACAGGGAATCAGCCTTTCGCGCTCAGAGAGCTTATTACAATAGCGCACGGCATCGAACCAGCTTACCTGCTCTACTGGGCGTTGGGCAGAATCCTGATTCTCTTTGAAGTATGACGGATTTTCACCCATCACTGCTTGATACTGCGCTTGCGTGACCTCGGTTTCAGACAACCCAAAGGCATGCGTGATCTGCACCAGATGGACTGGCTGTTCAAGCGAGTAGTTCGTGCTGCCCATCAGAAACGTCCCGGGCGGCAAGTGCAGCATCTTGGGTCGCAGCCGCGGGCTGGCGGGCGCGGTTTCTTCCACGATCTGCTGCCGTGGTGCGGCCTGTTCGCTGCGTCGGTACAGCCCCACCAGCGGGCCCAGCCCGCTGATGACAAGCAGCCCGCCGCCCAGCAGGCGACAGGGCCAGGTCCAAAAGGGGTGCGAAGGCAAGCGGGACGGGGCGGTGTTCATCGGCTGGGCTGGTTTGGGGGGGACGATATGGGGATATCGTTATGAAGATTTAGATACATCTGTTTTGTCTCCGGATTGTCAGGCTCTTTGTGATGTCTTGAATGCAAAAACACATAAGATTCCAAGATGGTTAAGGGCTAGACCTCGCAAGACGAAAACCGATGAACCAGTCGCGGTTGGAGGGCGCGTACATGATGCGGTACTCGACCCGCGCCCAGTCCGCCACGTTGACGAGCGAGCCCCCTCGCAGCACGCGGGACTCGCCCACACCGGGACCCGTCGGGTCGGTGCCGCTGGCTCCTGCATAGGATTTGCTGTACCGGTCCCAGACCCACTCCCAGACGTTCCCGCTCATGTCGCTCAGACCCCAGCGGTTGGTCTTCTTGCTCGTTGTTCCTACGGCATGCGTGCGCCCGTCCGAGTTGCCGTCGTACCAAGCCACTTCATTCAGCTTGTCCGAGCCTGCATATTCCCAGTTCTCGCCGGCTCGCGCCGCGTATTCCCACTCGGCCTCCGTCGGCAAGCGATACCCCCTGCAGCCAAGCCCCTTCGGCCACTCCACCTCATCGCCTGTGATGACGTAGCAGGATTCTCTTCCCTCGCTCGCCGATAGCTTGTTGCAATACCGCACTGCATCCAGCCAGCTCACCCTCTCGACTGGCCGATTTGGGGAGTCGGCTTCGCCTGAGAAATTCGACGGATTGTTCCCCGTCACGGCTTGATACTGCGCCTGCGTCACCTCGGTCACGGATAGCAGGAAGGACACGGTGATGCGGACTTCGTGCTGGGGTTTCTCCTCGGCATACCTGCTGGCAGCGCTGCCCATCAGGAAGCGACCAAGCCGGATGGGCACCATGACGGGATGGAGTGCGGCGGTCGCTAGATCGGGCGGGTGACTGGCTCGGTCAGGCGGTGGTGCCGCTGCCAGGTTAGGGGGCGCGGCGACTCCCAGATCGGGCACGGGGTGCGGCCCGAGCGGCAGCGGACGACGAACGGCCACGGTCGTGGGTGCTTTCACGACGGGGGGCGCCTGACCCGCTGCCGCCTCGGGCTGGGGTTCGGGTTCCGTCACCTCCGGTCGGTTCGGGCAGATGACCCGTTCATCGGGCTGGATGGGGGGCGGCTTCCGGTACGTCCTCGTCACAGAGATGGTGCGCCCCGGCCAGGTCTTCACGCTGCGCAGGCTGGCCAGAAACAGCAGCGGCAGCAGCGACGCGAATAGGGCGCTC
>DAORCZ010000704.1:0-4831 GCA_035345735.1 Pseudomonadota bacterium
ACGCGGATCATCGGCCAAGCCTGCTGCGAGGTCATGCGATGGAAACGATCGCTTCCCTCGACCTCGCGAATGATTCGCTCCATGGTCCGCACGGCGAGGAGCGGGTACTTACCGGAGGCCGTCTCCCCCGACAGCATGACCGCGTCGGTGGAGTCGAAGATGGCATTGGCGACGTCGCTGGCTTCGGCGCGAGTGGGACGCGGCGTGCTGGTCATCGACTCCAGCATCTGGGTCGCGGTGATCACCAGTTTGCCGCGCGCGTTCGCAAGCTCGATGGCGGTCTTCTGCACGAGCGGCACTTTTTCCGGCCCTAGCTCCACCCCGAGATCGCCGCGCGCGATCATGATGCCGTCGGAAGCATCGATGATCTCCTCCAAGCAATCGACGGCTTCCGGCTTTTCAATCTTCGAGATGATCAGGGTCGGTGCCCGACGCTGTGCTTCCGGGATCTCGGCGCGGGCCCAGGCGATCGCTTCGCGTGCACTGTGCACATCGGCGGGCGAGCGCACAAACGACAGCGCCAGGAAATCCACGCCCAGCTTCTGCCCAAAGATCAGGTCCGCCCGATCTTTGTCCGGCATCGACGGGGCCGACACCTTCACGCCAGGCAGGTTGACGCCCTTGTTGTTCGACAGCGGCCCGCCGACGAGGACGCGGGTGATGACATCGTGCCCCTGGACCTCCAGCACCTCGATTTGCAGCAAGCCATCGTCGAGCAGGAGCAGGTTCCCCGGCTTTACGTCTTTCGGCAGGTGCTCGTAGGTGATCGAGGCGCGCCGAGCGTCACCGACGATCTCTTCGGTGGTCAGGACGAACTCGGTTCCGGCTTCGAGGACCGTGCCTGGCTGGATCTTGCCCACACGGATCTTCGGTCCCTGCAGATCCTGCAGGATGGCCACCGCCTTGCCGCGCTTGCGCGAGGCCTCGCGTACCGCCTGCAGCGTCGCGGCGTGATCCGCGTGCGCCCCGTGAGAAAAGTTCAGCCGCGCTACGTCCATGCCCTCGTCGATGAGGTGGCCAATAACCTCGGGGCTGCGGCTCGCCGGACCGATCGTACAGACAATCTTGGCGCGGCGATGGGGACTGGCCTGCGGATGCTTCTGCAGCGAAGACGACGCCATGAAGTACTTATATCGCGATCGGCATCTGGGCCGAGGGCCGATTTTCTGTGAGTTTTTCTTTGACCAGGCACCCAGCGTCCTGCTAGAACACTCGCCGGTCGAACAAAAAAGTTTCATTCGGGGCGTGGCGCAGCCTGGTTAGCGCACCAGTCTGGGGGACTGGGGGTCGGTGGTTCAAATCCACTCGCCCCGACGATCACAAAAACCCGCGAGGAGAACCCTCCTCGCGGGTTTTTTGTTGCCATCGCCGGCCGAGTGCCCCCCCGACTCGCAATGAGAAGCGCCATGGCAGCCGTCCTGACTGCAGACTCGTGCAGTGTCGAGCAGCCCGGCGCGGCGCTATGAGTGACACGTTCCCGAGTCGCTGTTAGAGTGCTCAGCATGGCTATGCAAGCACCCCTGCGCCTCACCCTTTCCGCCTCGCATCTGCCCCTGTCTTGCACGGAGGCCCGGACCTCAGGCCGAGCTCTGACCGGGGCGCTTGGCAGCCAGCGCAGCACTTGGCGCCGGCTGTCACTCATCGCGGGAGCTGCCTTGACCAGCCTCTTGCTCACCGCCCCGGCAGTCAGCGAGGCACAAGCCCCCCCGGCGGCCAAGCCTGCCGCTGGTGCCGCCAAGCCCGGCCCGAAGAAGGCCCCCCCCCGCGGCCGCGGCAAGGAATATCACGGCGAGGCGACCCCGAAGGATCTGGTGCCGGGCTCGAAGGTCATCCTGGCGCTGCTGGAGCTGGGCAGCAACCGCATGGCGATGGGCAAGATGCCGGAAGCCGTCCAGGCCTTCACCGAGGCTGTGCAGCGCTTCCCGCTGGAGCCTGACCCGTACTATATGCGCGGCAGCTGCTACCAGAAGATGGGCCGCCTGCAGGAAGCCGAGATGGACTTTCGCGAGGGCATCAGCCGCGATCCCAAGTCCAGCAAGCCCGAAACGCCCAAGGCCCGCGCCGAGCTGGGTCGCGTGCTCATCGAGCGTGGGCAGCATGCCGCGGCGATCGAGATGCTCGATCCCTTGGCCCGCGAACGCTCGACGATGTTTGAGGCACACTACAACTTGGGAGTCGCGCACGAGGCGCTCAGGCACTGGCCCGAGGCCATCACGGCCTTTTCGGCGGCCACCAAGCTCAAGCCCATCGATCCCAAGTCGCGCTATTCCCAGGCCGATGCGTATTACCACCTAGGAGACACGCTGCGCAAAGCCGGCCGCTTGGACGAGGCAGAGGCACCGACGCGCGAAGCCGTGCAGCTCTCTCCCGATCGACCTCATACGCATTTTAACCTAGGAAGCCTATTGACCATGCGGAAGAAGTATGACGAGGCCATCGGTGAGCTGACTGCCGCCGTACAGCTCGTCGAGCCGATCATGGCCAGCGGGACCGACGAAGAGAAAGACGAAGCCAAGTACATGCTGTTCCAGTCGCACTTCCGACTGGGCGTCATCTACCTAAACCGCGAGCGGCTGCCCGACGCGGCCAGCGAGTTTGAAAAAGCCAAGGCGGTCGATCCCACGCCGGAAGTGTTGACCTACCTCGGACAGACCCGCGTTAAACAAGGCGATGTGCCGCGAGCCGAAGCCGAGTTTCGCGCCGCGCTCGCCAAGAGCCCGCAGCAGCACGCCATTCGCCTGCACTTGGCGACGCTGCTCGTCAATGCCAAGCGCTGCCCCGAGGGTCTCAGCGAGCTGACCTCGATCCCCAACGACCCGGCCTACGCCGAGACCATTAATCGCATCAAGGGCGTCTGCGAGTACCAGCGCCAGATGGACGCGCGCGGCGGGAAGTAGCGCGGACGTCGATCGACGTCGCAGGGGCTAGCGTACGGGCTTGATGGACAGAGGCGCTTCGCTCGGCCGCTTGACGACATCGACGGGGGCGAAGCGCATGTCGTTGGCCGGGAGGGATGGCTGGCTTCGCGACGCAGGGCTTCCAGATGGACGGGGCGCTGCTGCCTTGGCCGCTGGGCGTGGTTCACTGCTGGTTGAGGCCGGCGCGGCGGCGGCGGGTTGGGCTAGGCGCTCAACCGGCGAGACCGCGGGCGAGACGACCGGCGATGCCACCTGGGCGGGAGCTGCTTGCCACGGAAGGCGACCACTTTTGAGCCGCCAGAGCCCGCTGACAGCAACCGCTACGGCCACCGTGATTGCGAAAACGGCCACGCCCCGGCGAGCCAATGGAGCCAGACCGGAACGCGCCGACTGCTGCAGACGTCGGAGTTCAGATGCGACCTCGCTCATGCTCGGCCGCGCCTCGGGCGCCTTCTGCAGCAGGCGATCGACGAGGGCATAGACAGGCTCAGGGAGGCCGCGCCGAAGGTCACGAAGTGATCGCGGCGTGCCGAACATGTGCAGGACCACCATGTGCCCAGGACCATCCGCCACGTGCGGCATCCCGCCGGTCAAGCACTCGAACAGCACGACGCCCAAGGCATAGACGTCCGCCTGCACCGTGACACGCTCGGCGCCTTTGCACTGCTCGGGCGACATGTACGCCGGTGAGCCCAGCAGAGCGCCGGTCTTCGTCTTGAAGTGGTTGGCGTTGGCCTCATCAATGATCTTGGCAATGCCAAAGTCGAGCAGCTTGACGCGTAACCCAGACGGTAGTTGCGCGTCCTCGATAAGCATGATGTTTTCTGGCTTGAGGTCGCGATGGACCACATCGGCGCGATGCGCGACGATGAGCACCTCGGCGACCTGCAACAGCAGCCCCACCACCTCGTCCCAGGGGAGGCTGCCGCCGCGCTCTTTCAGTCGCTCAGCCAGCGTCTGTCCCCGTAGGAACTCCATGACGATGTACGGCTGGCCACCCGACTGCTCCCCGAGATCGACGACCTGCACGACGCCGGGATGCTCGACGCGGTTGACGGTCCGCGCTTCGTGCGCAAAGCGCGACGCCACTTCCTTGTCTGCCGCTAGCTCGGCGCGCAGGACCTTAATCGCCACCCGCCGCCCAAGGCCGGTATGCAGCGCCTCGAACACTACCCCCATCCCGCCCTGACCCAGCTTTCGCACGACGCGATAGGGGCCAATGGCGGCGTCTTCGGAAACGCTAACGGGCATCGTACTCGTCACGGACGCAGGCCTCAGCAGCTGTGGCCGGACCGGGTCCCCTCGCACTGCGCGTGGCCAACCGACCTAAAGCCGTCGGTCCAGCATCTCCCCGAGCTCTGGGCGTCGTCAAGGGGCGGGACCGCAGCCCGCTTGCGGCCAATGATCCAACAATCCACTCATCGCTGTGGTTGGGGGCACTCACCGACGGTGAGCAAGCGAAAATCCACTTGATTGGGACCAGGCCTTTGCCGACAGTGTTGTCTGATTGCGACGGTCGATTTCGGCTGATGTTCGGTAGGCGGCGGGGCAAGCCCCCAAGTGACCGCTCGGCATCCGCGTCGATTCAGAGAGAGAGGTAGATGATGCGTGTCCTGCTCGTCGGCTGTGGAGGCATCGGCGGCATCGTTGCGGCATCGCTGGCCCGGACGGGGGCGGCGGTCGATGTGGTCACGGGAAATGCGGACATCCAGCAGGCGCTCCTCCGCAACGGCATGCGCGTGCGCGATCTCGACGGACAAGAGTGGGCAACCCCCCCCACCGGGCAGGTCGTCGCGCAGGCACGCGAGCTCGGCAGCAGTGCGCGCCCGTACGAGCTGTGCTTGCTCGCCACCAAAACCACGACGCTCGAAGGCGCCCTGCAGGAAGTGCTGCCGCTGCTGCGGCCCGAGGGG
>DAORCZ010000705.1:0-4817 GCA_035345735.1 Pseudomonadota bacterium
GGGGGGGCAGAAGCCGCGGGGGCCGGTTTGGCCGCGACCACCGGTGGCGTCGCGACGGCAGTTGGAACCGGCTTTTTGCCGAGGGCGGCGGTGGGGGCAGCCGGCGGTACTTTGGCGCCTGGCACAGTCGGGGCGGTGGCCACTTGGATGCCGCTTAGCGATTTGGCGGCGGCCGCTTGTTTGCCCGTCGGCGTGGGGGGCGCTGCTGTCGCCTTGGCCGCCGGCTCTGGCGGGGTGGGCTTCGTTGGAGCCGCGCTGTTGTCGGCCACCGGGTCACGAGGCGGCTCGACTGCCGGGCGGTTGCTGGGCTCCGGAGGAGGCAGCAGGCTCTCGACGCGCAGCGGTCGGCTCACGGCTACCGTGGGCTGCGTGCTGCCAGGACCCCGGGCGTCGCCAACGCTGGGGATGCTCGCTTGTTGGTTGCTGCGCTGTCCGCCCCACCAATAGCCAAGACCCGCACCACCGACTGCGAGCAGCGCCAATCCAGCCATCGCAAAGAGCTGCCAGCGCCCCTGGCTGGGCGGCGGCGGCATGGGGACCACTGGAGGCATCGACAGTACCGGCGGTGCGACGACACCGCGCAGCGGATCGATGTCGGGTGGGAAGACCGGCGGCGGTACGACTGGGCGTGGGGCCGGCGGAGCTTCCTTGGTCGCGGCATCCGCCCGGGCAGGCTGGGCATCCGAGAACAGCAGCGGTGGCATCGCTAGCTGGGGCATCGGCGCCTGGCTATCGGCGGCGTTGGTTGTAGGAGAGCTGGCACGGGCCGCGGTATCGGGGATGGGGGGAGGCGGCGCCGCTGGTGCCGCTGCCGCCGGGGCTCGCCAACCGCCCGAGTTATTCGATGGCAGGGCCTGAATGGCACCGCTGCGCTCGGAATAGCGCTGTCCCTCCGGAGGAAGCGAGTTGCGTGGGCTGACTCCAGGCAACATCGGGGCATCGAAATCGAGCGCGCGGCAGAACTCGGCAGCCGACGCAAAACGCTCGCCCGGGCTCACCGAGGTAGCTCGCCGGAGGACCGTCTTGAGTGCGGCGGTAACGTCGAGCTGTTCGATAAAGGCCGCGCGATCCTGCACCGCTCGACTGGGCAGCTCCTGCCCATAGACGGCGAACAGCGCGCACATGCCAAGGGAGTAGACGTCCGAGCGTGCATCGCCCGAGCTCCCGGGAAGCTGCTCCTCAGGCGCGCTGTACATCAGGCGGTCACTGCGGGTCTCGGGATCGGTGACTGCTTCGGCGGGCCACACCGTGCCGAAGTCGGTCAGCCGGGCATGGCCGGTGCTGTCGAACAGGATGTTGCTCGGTTTAATGTTGCGGTGCAGGACGCGTCGCTCGTGGGCGTACTGCAGGCCAGCGCCGAGGCGTTGCAGCACGCGCATGATGTGCACCCGCGAGAGCTTGCCACCGTGCACCCACTGACGCAGGTTGCCGCCGGATAAGCACTCCATGACCACGTAATGGATCTCGTTTTCTTCGCGTGGCTTGTTGAGCACCCCGACGATAGCGGGGTGTGAGAGCGCGGCCATCTGATGCGCGCTGCGCCAGAACACCTCCAGCACCGGCGGCTTCTCGGCTGCCGGACCGTGCACCAGCTTGAGGGCGACCTGTTCGTCCTTGATGCGGTCGTAGGCGCTCCAGACCACGGCCACCGGGCCGCGGGCCAGCTCGTTGGTTAAGAAGTAGCGGTTGGCCAGCACCAGGCCCACACCAACCTGCAGCGCGTTCATCGGCGGCTTGAAGTTGGCCGGCTCATCGCTGACCGAAGGCCCACTGCCGACGGGCTCAGCCGGGCTGGCGGGCGTGACCGCGTTAGCCAGCACGGGAGCCTCGGTCCGAACAGGCTCAGCGACGGGCGGCGTGGCCGACGGGGTCGTGGCGTCCTCGGTGGGGCGGGCTTCGCTGGGCGCTGTCGAGCCCTTGGCTGCTGAGGCCACGCTGACCAGATCCTGGCGGACGTCGAGGCGACTCGACCACTCGCGCAGCCGCTTGGTGATCTCGTGCGAGGCGACGTTGGCCAGCAGGAGTTCGGTCTTTTCCGGGCGCGACATCCCGGGCACAAACTTTTCTGCGACGTGCGGGAAGAAGCTGGCACAGAACGAGTCGAGCTCGGCCGAGAGCATGAGCTTGTCGTCGAGAGTCTGGCGGAGCTCCACCAGCTTGCGAGCGTCCTGCCCCAGCTCCGAGCTCTGCCGTGCTTTGTCGGCCCGCGCCGCCGCCAGCTGGTTGGTCATCTCTTTGACGGGATCTTCGACCCAGGTCGACTCTTCTTCCTGCGAGTGATCGATCTGGACCACGACCTCTGACGACTGCGCCGAGCTGGGCGGGCTGGCCTCGGCGGCTGGCTTGGCGGGCGGCTCGCTCGAGCCAAGGGCCAGGGCAGGGACGACCGGGGCAGCGCCCGCCGGCAGGCCGAGGAAGTCGGCTGAGGACTCAGCTTGCAGGTCGATGAGCGCCGGCAGCGCTTCGACTGAACCCGAGAGGCTCACCGGCGCGGGCCGCGGTGGCTCGGGCAGCCCGAGGAGTGCAGAGGGGGGCTCGGGCAGGGCTTCTGCTTCCGGCGGGACCAGGGCATATGGGCTGACGTCGCGCTGTGGCGTCACGCGCGAGGCGTCTGCTAAGCGAAGCAGGAGCGAGTGTTCACGTCGGGCCTCGCTCGGCGGCTCGATGTGCACCTCGGGGGTGCGCTGTGACGGAGCGGCCTCTGCACTGGCCGCGGCCTTGAGCTCCTGCTGCAGCCGGCGGAGATCCATCGGACCCGCCGGGCCGAAGACGCGCTCGTAGATCGGGCTAGCAAAAGGATTCTCTGCTTCGCTGATGCCCAGCGCACACAGTTCGGCCAGAGTTTTGCCGTCGGGGGTGGTGCCGAGGATGAACTGCTGAAACGCAGCCAGGCGCGGCAGATCTTCCTTCAGGGTCTGATAAATCGAGGCGAAAAACGGGATCTTGTCGGCTTGGTTGACCAGTCGGTCAACGACGCGCTCGACGTCGCCGATACCGATAGCGTTCCGGGACTGACTGGCATCCGCCCACAGGCCATGCAGCACCAACTGGCACAAGTGCACATGGCCACCGGTCTGCTGAAAGAGCAAGTGGCTGACTTGGGCGTCGACGGGTACTTGCGCAGTCTCGAGGTCCCACGACAGCTTTTCGACCTGCTTGGCCGACAGCTTCGGCACCGTAATGGCACCGCCAGCAAACGGCGTGGCCAGCACGCTCGGCATCAGCTGTTCCGGCTGCACCGAGCCAGCCAGCACCACCTGCAGGCGGCTATACAGCGTGTTTTCGGTCCGGACGTTGTAAAGAAAGCGCAGCTTGCCAAACAGCTGATCGCGGAACGGGGCGCGCGCCAGTGCCTGCACCTCGTCGAGAAAGAGGACGAGCCGCTGCGGGAAGGTCCCCAACCAGGCGAGGATGGTGTCTTCCGGTGCGTCGGTCCGAATGACCTGCTTGTCGAGGGCGGTGTCCTGCGCCACGGTCTCAAGCAGGCGGCCGATGAACGTCGGATAGTCGGTGAGCGGCAGGCGCGAGACATCGACGCGAGTGCAGCAGTACTGCCCCGGCGACAGGCTGTCCATGCAGTGGATGATCAGGCTCGACTTGCCACTGCTGCGCGGCCCGTAGAGAAACAGGTAGCGCTGGTTGTCGGTCAGCTCGCGTCGCAGTTTGATGTCTGCGTCACGTTCGACGTAGGCGCGCCCCTCCTGGTTGCCGACGATCCAGTATGGATTCTTGGCAGTCACGACAGCACTCCCCAGCGAAAGTGCACGCTCTTACGAGCGCTTAGGGCGCAGAGATCAGAATGCGGCATAAAACTAGATTACCTAGGGACTGCGCTGTTTTTCAAGCCTCGCCTCGTCGAGCGGGCCAGAGCTTGGGGGCCTGCGGTGGGCGGCTGCGCTGGCCGACCCCAGGGCGCTGGGTGGGTGTTCGTGAGCCCAGGTAGGGGCAGGCCGGGGGGCCTGCTGCGCGGACCGACATGGACTGCACGGAAGGTCTAGGTTCGCCTCCATGGAGCCTGCGACCGCTGCCGCGGGCTGGCGCGGCGGCGTGTTAACGTCGGACCGTGGCGGATTCGCAAGGCGGTGATTCCCGGTCACGACCGGGCGGAAGAGGCGGAAAGCGGACGGCCAGCAAGGCGCGGAAATCGACCCCAGCGGCTGAGCTGCCGCCGGCGGCCAGCGGCCCAACCGAAACGCTGGGCGATCGCCAGGCGCCGCAGCAGGCAGGCAGTTGTGCTTCGCTTGCCGAGCTAGCGGCACTGATTCCTACCTGCGGTGCCTGTCCCCGGTTACGTCGCTACTGCGTCGATGTCGCGGCCAACAAGGTCAAACGCTACGCCGACTGGGACTATCACGGCCGACCGGTCCCCGGCTTTGGCGACCCGGGCGCGCGGCTGCTCATCGTCGGTCTCGCTCCGGCGGCCCACGGCGCAAACCGCACCGGTCGGCTGTTTACGGGCGATCGCAGTGGTGATTTTCTGTTCGCTGGTCTGCATCGCGCCGGTCTGGCCTCACAGGCGGAATCGGCGGGCCGCAGCGATGGCCTGGTCCTGCATGGGGTCTATATCAGCGTCGCTGGTCGTTGCGCACCGCCGGCCAACCGTCCAAGCCCCGCCGAACTGGACCGCTGCCTGGCCTTTCTGCGGCGGGAGCTGCAGCTTTTGTCCGAAGTGCGGGTGGTGATTGCGCTTGGCGGGCTGGCCCATGCCGCGGTGGGGGCGGCCCTGGCGGTCGAGCGACGACCGTTTGCCCATGCCGCGGAGCACCCACTTCCCGAGGGGCGAGTTCTCCTCGACTGCTACCACGTCTCGCAGCAGA
>DAORCZ010000706.1:0-4814 GCA_035345735.1 Pseudomonadota bacterium
AACGCGCGGCGGCATGCCGATCGGCGGCGGCGCGGCAAACGGCGGAGCGACCGGCTTCGGCGGGGGAGCCGCCACCGCCGACGGCTCTAGCTCAGCGTCGGCGGCTTCGGCGATCTCCTCCTCCGCGCCGGCTTCGAAGTTCACCATCAGCTTGACGTCGCCGATGCGCACTTCGTCGCCCGGCTTCAGCTTCTGCTTGGTGATCTTCTGGCCGTTAACGAAGGTGCCCTTCGTCGAGCCGAGATCGGTCAGCACCACTTCTTTGGTCGGCGAGACCTCGATCATCGCGTGCATGCGACTGACCGAGTCGTCGTCCAGCTGAAGCGAGTTGGACGCGATCTTGCCGATCTTGATCTGTTCGAGATTCAGCTTCTCCGTGCGGGCGACGCTGGCGCCTTTGAAGACCTGAATCGTGATGGGGATAGCAACTCCGCTGCCCATAAATGTCCTCCGTGCGGCTCGCGGCAAATGAGTCTGGGGAGCCGTTCACAGTTTCAGACATTTCTTTTCTTGTGTGGTTCCAAACTTTTTTTAGAACCATAGATTTTTCTCGGCAGACGAAAAGGGCAGGAAAAACGAGGACTTAGACCATGGCGGGCGAGGTAGGTTCCTGTCGGCCGGAAAAATTTCTCCGGAATTCGCAGGTTGCCGCGCCCCCTGCGGTCACTACACTTTCCCCCCCCGATCGGACGCCCGAGCGGACAGACGATCGGACAGCCCCGGCTTAGGAGCTTTTCTGCGGCCGGGCTTTCATGCCCCGGGTCAGGCGCGCCTTCACTTCAATGTGCTGGCGCTCTTTATAAGCTTCGTGGCTCGACTCGCCCTGCTCGTTGGCGAGGTTGGTCGCCGCGTCCATCACCTGAAACTCGGTCAGCACGAAGATGATGCCGCCGGGATCGAACTGCTCGCTCTCGACATCAGGCAGGTTGAGGTGACGCATCACCTGCGATACCCGCAGCGGCAGATCGGCGACGAAGTTGATGACGCGATAGGTATCGGCGGAAAACGAGTTATCCGCCGTCTCGCCGAGGTTGATGTCTTCGCCGGCCTGCAGCCCGTCCTGGTGCCGACGCAGCAGCGGAAAGTCCCGCAGGATGCGCGAAAACGGCAGCAGCCGATTCACCGTCTGTCCCGGCATCACGAAGTTGAACGGCACCAGGCGCGACAGAAGCTCGCGCAGCACCGGCGCCAGATCTTCGTAGTGTCGCGTGATCAAGCGGAAGCGCAGCTTGTCGTAGACGTGGGCGGCGATCGAGTCGCGCTTGGCGAGCAGCTTGGTGATCAGGCTGTCGCGCTCCTTGCGGCTCCAGGCGAACTCGACGATCGGCAGCCCGGCGCCGCGCAGCTCATCGACGATCTGCACGACCTTGGCTTCGACCAAGCCGAACAGCTGCACGTCGGACACCGGCATCCGAATCAGCCGCTCGCGCCCGTCGAGGTGATGCAGCACCAGCATCACTTTTAGGACGATGCAGGCATAGGTCTGGTGCCGCTCGCGCCGCGAAGCCAGGAGCAGCAGATCGGTGACCGGCACACCCTCGGCGATCTCGTCGGGGATGCGATAGCCGAAGTGGCGCCGCAGGTACTCGACGGCCTCGCTGCGCAGCTCTTCGAGGCGATCCATGTCCTCGGCGGACTCGGGATCGAATTCGTTGACCCGCAGGAAGCGATGCACCTGCGTCAAGTCGCTAAACGCCAGCTGATGCCAGTCGATGACCGAGCTGCCGTGCAAGAGCAAGCGCATGGCTTCCAAATCGGCCAGCGTCGCCTGCGCCATGCGATCAACCGAGGTGAGCGCCGCCCCGGACTCGGCCTCGCCGCGTCCCATCCCGTCTTGCAGACCTTCGGTGCTCTGTCGCATGCGCCTCACTTCCCTGGTTGCGGGTCCGTCGCGGCCACGCCGCGCTGGGGTCCCGGTGCTGCAGCAACCTTGCAACAGGGGATCGCGCCACGCGATTCCCTGGCTCACACTTGGCTAGAATCGTCGCTCTCTTCGCTGCAAGTCCAGCCCCTATCGACAGGCTAGGTGACGGGTCTGACAGAAGCGTTCAGATCCGCTGGCTTGATGCGGCTCGACGCAATGCGGCATTGGCAGGCGCTGAGCGGGCGTCTGCTCATTGCTCAGCGCCCACTACGCAGCGACGGGATGAAGCTCCTTCAGCACGGCCTGGGCCAGCGCCTGATAGTCGCTCTCGTCGTTGTAGTACTGCGCTGAGATGCGCAGCAGTCGCGTGGCCGGGCCGCTCCACGGCACGACCGGAACCTGAATGCGATGGCTCTCGTAGAGCACGGCCTGCAGCGGATCGATATGCGGCGGCACCGGGGTCTTGGGGGCCCGCTCGGCAGGCGATCGCGGCGGCAGAGGCAGCGACGCCATGGCCCCGATCATCGAGTCAGGACAGGGCCGCTGCACGCCGAGCGCTGATGCCAGCCGATAGCGTGCGGCCAGCGCCAGGGCTCGGTTGTCGGCCTGAAGCTGCGACAGCCCACCCAACCGCAGACCCTCCAAAAAATGCAGCGCCGTCGGCACGGTCAAAAACGCGGTGTAGTCGTCGCTGCCTTGCCAGTCGAACTCCAGAAGAAAGCGCGAGCGGTCGCTGCGCGGCACGTTCTTGCCATGGCTGGTCACCGCCGGATGCAGACCATCCTGCCGGTCGGCGCGAGCGTGCAAGAAAGCGGCTCCGCGCGCCGCACAGCACCACTTGTGCAGGTTGCCGGTGTAGTACGCCGCGCCCAGGCGGTGGAGGTCGAGCGGCAGCATCCCCGGGGCATGCGCCCCATCGACCAGCGTATCGACGCCGCGCGCCGCAAGCGCCGTCACCAACCGCTCCACCGGCAGTACCAGGGCCGTCGGACTGGTCACGTGATCCAAAAGAACCAGGCGGGTGTGCTCGCTTACCGCCGACAACACCGCGCTGACCACTTCTTCCTCGGATGCGACGGGAAACGGCAGCGTCGCCACCACGACGCGAGCCCCGCTCTTTTCAGCCGCACGCGCGAGGATGTTGTTGCAGGCGTTATAGCCGTGGCTGGTTCGCAGAAGCTCATCGCCCGGCTGCAGCTTCAGCGAGGCCAGCACCGCCGCCACTCCGCTGGTCGCATTGCGCACCGGCACCAGATCCTCGGGCCGGGCCTGACACAGCATCGCGACGGCGGCTCGCGCCTCTTCCATCGCCGGCTCTAGCTCCTGATTGAAGAAGTGCACCGGATCGCGCTCGATGCGCCGACGAAGCTCGTCCTGCGCTTGCAGCACCGGCTCGGGGCAGCTACCGAACGAGCCGTGGTTCAAGAAGATGAGGGAGGGGTCAAGGGCGCAGCCCAGTGCGCGTGCCTGCGGGTTCATGAGAATTGGCCGGCGCGCACGATACTACAGAGCAGCCAACCGGCTAAGATCAGGAAGAAAATGCAGCGGCATCAGCAGCGGCCTGCGGGCGACCAGACGGAGATGCGAGGCGGGCTACAGGGCCTGCCGAGGTGCATCGTTTTCGCGCTGCTGATCGTCGCTGGCTGTCGTCGGGGGACGGCGCCGGCGGAGCTCGCCCCGGGTGGGGGGGCCCTCGCTCCAATCGCCGGGAACCTGCCGCTCGATCGCGAGATCGCGGCCCTGCAGGCCGGGCTGCAGACGACGGCGGCGAGCGATCCGGACGCCTGGAACGGGCTCGCGCGCGCTCTTCTGCGCAAGGCACGTCAGAGCCGCGATGAGCGTTTCTATGCCCAAGCCGATGCCGCGGCGCAGCGCGCGCTGACCGTGGCAGCCGACAACCCCGGAGCACAGCAGGTGCGGCTGGCCGTGCTGCTGCACGCGCATCAGTTCGATGCGGCCTATCGTCTGGCGGCGACGCAGCTTCGTCAGCACCCGCGCGAACCGACGCTGTGGGGGGCGCTGGGCGATGCGGCGCTGGAGCTTGGTGACTATGACGCCGCGCTGCGGGCCCATCAGACGATGCTGGACCTCAAGCCCGACCTGCGCTCGTACAGCCGCGGGGCCTGGCTGCGCTATCTGACCGGAGACGCCGCCGGAGCCATCGAGCTTGGGGGCCTGGCGATCGATGCTGGCTCGCCACGCGATCCCGAAGGCCGGGCCTACTGTCTTGTGCAGCGGGCGGATCTGCTTTTTCGCACCGGTCGCTATGCCGAAGCGCGAGCGGACCTCGATCGCGCCCTGGCCGAGTTCCCCGGCTATGCCCCGGCGCACGCGGCGCGGGCGGCGCTGATCTTAAGTGGCGATGGGCCGGCGACCGGGCTGGCACAAGAAGCCCTGGCTGAGCTCGCGCTGGCGGTGGCTGCCGATCCGCAGATCAGCACGCGCCTGCTGCAGCTTGAGGCGCTACAGGCGGCCGGGCGGACGAACGAGGCGCAGGCGGCCCTGCCCGAGCTGCTGCGCGACGGAGAGCGACAAGATCCACGCGCCCTGTCGCTGTTTCTATCCAGCCGTGGTGAAAGGCCCGATCTGGCCCTGCGCCTAGCGCAAGCAGAAGCCACCCGCCGTCCTGATCTGTGGTCGCAGGATGCTCTGTCCTGGGCACAGGAGCGCAGCGGCCAACACGAGGCCGCCTGGCGCACGCTGCAGACGGCGCTGCGGCTGGGCACGCGCGATCCCAGCTTGGCCTATCACGCGGGGGTCATCGCCTTCCATCGCGGCGATCTCTCCCGGGCGCAGACCGAGCTGTCGACCGCGCTGCAGCTGAGCCCGCGCTGGCACCCCCGAGAAGCTGCCGAGGCGAGGGCTCTCCTTGCCCGGCTGCCGCCGCCTACGCCTTGAGCGCCGCGCCGTCGAGGATTCGCTCGCACAGGCTGGCGAACGGCAGGCCGGC
>DAORCZ010000707.1:0-4808 GCA_035345735.1 Pseudomonadota bacterium
GACCTAGCGCTGCGCATGGTGGGCTTTTCACCCAGCAAAAGGAGATCGTAGATGTCTGTCGCAACAAGAGATCCGCCCCCCGTCGGAGCAGCCAAGCGCCTCGCCCGCATCGCGCCTCATCTGCTGGCCGCCCTTGCAGCGATGCTCTTGGCTTGCGGACCGGCGGACGGGGCAGCCGATTCGGCGGCCGAGCGTGCTGAGGCGACGCTGACCTCGCGCTGTCAGGCGACCTCTAGCCAGGTGATCTGCTCGCAGCGCGAGCTATCGCTGACTGCGCTGTTTGTCCCGCGCAAGGTGACTTTCGAAGTGCCGCTGGGTACGGCACCCGCGGCCGGCTGGCCGGTGGCGATCTTCTATCAAGGCTCGTTCATCGCCGGCTCGCAGATGTTCACCGCCGATCGGGGCGACGCCTTCGGCAAGTATCAGGCGACGCTGACCATCAAGACGCTGCTCGATGCCGGTTACGCGGTGCTCGCGCCGGATGCACTGCTTGGCGGAACGACGTTCTGGCAGACCAACATCCCGCCGTGGTCGCTCTTGTGGACGACCAGCTCGGATCACGCGTTCCTCGTCGCCATCCTGCAGGCGATTCGCGGCGGACGGTTTGGCGCGCTCAATCCGGATCGGCTGTACGCGCTGGGCATCTCAAGCGGAGGCTTTATGACCAGCCGCATGGCGGTCAGCTACCCGGGCCTGTTCCGCGCACTGGCCGTGCACTCGGCGTCCTATGCCACTTGCAGCGCGGTCTGTGTCGTGCCCGGGCTGCCGGCCGATCATCCCCCGACCTTGTTTCTGCATGGGCTGCTCGATCCGATCGTCCCGCTGCCGACGATGGAATCGTATCGCAACGCACTCCAGCGCGATGGGCACGAAGTCGAGACGGTCATCAACAAGACCGCATCGCACCAGTGGCTGCCCGAGGGCGCGCAGGCCGTCCGCGACTGGTTTGACCGCCATCCCTGACCTGCAGTGCACCGCCCTGCCACCGCAGCGGTACGCCGCCACCAGCCCTTCGCCGCGCTAGCTGAAGTGCCGCAGATGCTGCTGCCGAAGCTCGCGCTTGAGCAGCTTGCCTGAGGGATTCTTGGGCAGCGTCTCGGCAAAGAGGATGGCCTTGGGAACCTTGAAGCGGGCCAGGTGCTGGTTGCAGTGATCGAGGATCTCGGCTGCGCTCAGGGTCTGGCCCGCACGGCAGACGACGACGGCCAGCACCGCTTCCACCCAGTGCGCATGCGGCACACCGATGACCGCCACTTCGCTGACGCCAGGCAGGCGATAGATCATCTCTTCGACTTCGCGGCTGGCGACGTTTTCGCCCCCCGTCTTGATCATGTCTTTCTTACGATCGACGACGGTGATGAAGCCCTCGTCATCGATGGTGGCGAGATCGCCAGAGTGAAACCAGCCGCCGGCGAAAGCCGCCTGCGTCTTCTCTTCGTCCTTGTAGTAGCCGAGCATGAGATGCGGGCTGCGATGCACGATCTCGCCGACCTCGCCCGGCCGGACGTCACGCAGATCGTCATCGACGACGCGCGTCTCGACGTGAATGCAGGGACGCCCACAAGAGCCCGCCTTGCGCAGCTGTTCGTGCGGTGGCAGCAGCGTGGCCAGCGGCGCGATCTCGGTCTGGCCGTACATGTTCCAAAACCCGACGGCAGGCAGACGACGGGCCAGCTCTTTGAGCACCTCGACCGGCATGATCGATGCGCCGTAGTAGCCCTTGCGCAGCGAGGAAAGATCCGTCGCATCAAACAGCGGCGAGCGTAGGAGCGCGATCCACACCGTCGGTGGCGCGAAGAAGCTGGTGATGCGGTGCTGGGCGATAAGCGGCAGCAAATTTTCCGGGGTGGGCCGGGCCGTCACCACGCTGGTCGCCCCGACATAGATCGCCGGCCCCAGGAACACATCGAGCTGCGCGCAGTGGTAAAGCGGCAGGGCGTGCAAAAGGACATCGTCGCTGGCGATGTTGGCGTCGATCACGCAGCTGCCGTACTGCCAGATCACGGCGTCGTGGGTGAGCAGCGCCCCTTTCGGCATCGCCTCGGTGCCGCTGGTGTACACAATCTGCGCGACATCGCCCGACGAGAGCTGCGGCACCTCGGGCGGGGCAGACGCAGTGCGGCTGAGCGCATCGAACGGAATCATGCCGGCGACCGGCGCGCTGGGATCTTCCGAGGGCAGCCACACAAACCCTCGCACCCCCGTGTCCAGCGCCGCCGCCGAAAGGCCCAGCGACGCAAGCTCGCTATCGGTGGCCAAGATCTCGACGCCGGCATGACGCAGGATGTACGCGATCTCTTCTGCTTTGAGCATGAAGTTGATCGGCACCAGCACCGCGCCCAGCTGAGCTAGCGCAAAGCGCAACACGACGAAGGCATGCGAGTTGCGCGACAGCACCGCGACGTGGCTGCCATGGCCAACCCCGTGCTCTGCAAGCCCGGCGGCCACGCGCGACACCAGGGCGAAGAGCTCGGCGAAGGTGAAGTGATGGCCCCCGCAGAGCAAGGCTGGCTGAGCCGGACAGCGCTGCGCGGTGCGGCGCAGCAGATCGGCAATGGTCTGACGGCGAATGAGCGGTTGCATAGCGACCCCGAAGTGGTGTCCCAGTATCGGCAGGCCCAGTCGCGACAGGCAAGCTTCCGCGCCGCCGCCGCGTACGCTACGTCGCGCTGGCGCTCCGTTCCGACGGGTCGCTCAGTGCGTGGCCTTGGCCGACGGAGCCTTCGTCCCTGCCCCAGCCGACGACGGTCCGCCATCTTCGGTAGCTGGCTCGGCAGTCTGGCCCGGTGTGGCTTCGGGCGGCGCGTCGGGTGGCGCGTCGGGTGCGGCCTCCGGCGAAGAGTCCGGCGGCGGCGGCGGCGGCAGGGCCAGCGGACGATCCGCGCTGCCGGCTGGCTTTTCGCCCTCGGACTTGTCGGTCTTGTCGGTCTTGTCGCTCTTGTCGGACTTGTCGGTCTTGTCGGCTTTGCTGCCTTCGGCTGGCTCGGGCTGAGCATCGCCGCGCAGCCGGGCCAGGGCGGCGCTGCGCTCACTGGCACTCATCGGCAGGTAGACGGTGACCTTCTGGCCAGCACGCAGATCGTTCTGGCGGCCAGTGCGGTTGATGCGTTCCAGATCCGCGACCGTCAGGCCATAGCGCTTGGCCAGACGCTCCCAGGTCTCGCCCTCTTTGACGACGTGGAAGATGCGCTTGCGCCCACGCAGCGTCTCGACTAGCTCGAAGAACTCGTCGCTGCCGGTGGTGACCACGCGGACCCGTGCGGGATCGACCAGCGCCACCTGCGAGATGTCAAAGCCGGGATCGATCCACAGATCGAGAACCATCTTGGTGGCCAGCGTCGCCTCGGGATCGAGCGCATTCCAGGTCAGGAGGTCCGCTTCCTTGACCTTGAAGAAGCGGGCGATGGCCCAAATCGAGTCGCCGGGAATGACGCGATAAAAGACGCGCTTCTTACCCGGCACTTGCAGGGTTTTGTCTGGGACGGCGACGACGATGATCTCGTCGCTGGGGGCGCTGCTGCTGCTGCTGCCGCGACCGTTGCCGGGGGGCACAAGCAGGGTCAGGCCGGTGCGCACGTCGCTTAAGTCTTCGATGCCATTTAAGCGCTTGAGGTTGGCCGCCGATGTTCCGACGTCACGCGCGATGTCTTCCAGGCGCTCGCCGAACCGCACCACGCGCGCCACCAGCGGCTCGGCGCGACGCAGGCTGTCTAGCTGACCGGCCAGATGACTGGCGGTGCCGGGCGGGACGCGCAGCATCCAGGTCTCACCGGAGGCGAGCGGCGGGATGCGGCCGCGACGCAGCTCAGGATTTAAGCGGGTCAGCTCCTCCGCGCTACTAGAGACTACGTGGGCGATGCGGTCGAGGCTCAGCGGGGAGGCGATAGCGACGGTTTCGAAGCCCATGTTGGGCTCGGGCACGACCTCGTCAAAGCCGAAGAAGCCGCGGTTTTCCCCGATCAGCGCCGAGGCGATTGCTTTGGGTACGTAGTTGAGGGTCTCCCAGGGCAGGCCGTCTTCGTGGCGGCAGAGCTCCCAGTAGTCGTTGGTGTTGTACTTCTGCATGGCGCGCAGCACCGCACCGTAGCCGGCATTAAACGCCGCCAGCGCCAGGTGCCACGAGCCAAAGCGCGCCTTGAGATCGCCGAGGTAACGGGCCGCCGCTTCCGTCGAGCGCTGCGGATCTTTGCGCTCATCGACCCAGTGATCGACACGCAGCCCGTAGATGCGCGCCCCTTCCGGCATGAACTGCCACAGCCCGACCGCGCCCTTGTGCGATCGATCGTGCGGGTCGTAGCCGCTTTCGATCATCGCGACGTAAAGCAGGAAGCGCGGCAGGCCGTGCTTGTCCAGCGTCTGCTCGATCAGCTGGCGATAGCGCCCCTGCTTGCGCAGCCACGAGGTCATGATCGACCGGCCGCGGCGCTCCTCTTTGAAGAATTCGAGGTAGCGAATGACGTGCGACTCGAAGCGCACAAAGGTCGGGCTCAGCCCCAGGTTGTCGAGCAGCTTGAGCGCCTGCAGCCAGGGAATGGTCGGCGTCTCACTGCCAAACAGCGAGCGCCCGGGACCGGGGACCGCCGTCGGCGGACTGTGCAGGCCGTCGGCCGGAAGCTCGCCGCCTGCGCCATCGCCTGGGGAACCCGCCCCCGCGCCGCCCCCCGGGCGCTCGACCGAGCCGCTCAGCACGGACTGGCGCAGCGTGGCCCGCGGGAACGACTCTTCCTCAAAGCCACGTAGCTCGCGAAGCTCCGGCGACTCGCGCGACAGATCCACCGACCCACCGCGAATGGCCCGCCGCTGCACCC
>DAORCZ010000708.1:0-1202 GCA_035345735.1 Pseudomonadota bacterium
CTGCGGTCGCGGACGAAACTGCATCGGCGCACCCCCAATCGGCCCGAGGCCTCGTTAGGGGGTTATCGTCTGTCCAACACCCGGAGTTGTGCCCGGTCGTACCGTGTCGCCGCGCCGCGAGGCATCGCAGGGCAGGCCAGGGCGCCCCATCGCGCCCGTGTCTGGTCAGGCCCCAAGGGGCGCCGGGAAGGGGGGATATGAATCAAAAATAGAGATCATTATGTGGATAAGTTTCTGATATTAATATTTATTAATAGTCTGATTATTGTGGTTTTTGTGCTGTTGTCTATGTTGCAGCGGATGGAAGCTGCCAGCGAGCCCACGGTGTGCTCACTTGGCCGCCGCCCCTCGCGCCAGTGCCGACAGCGCGCTGCAGATCAGGGGGGCCTCGGCGGCCAGGGGTTCGCTGCCCGGTGGCGACCACAGGAGGTAGTCGGCAGGGTAGACCCAGCCGAAGGGCTTGTAGCGGAAGCGCAGGAGCGTGGCTTCGACACCTTGGGTGTCGATTACCGGCAGCGGCTGATCATCCAGGTCATCGCGGACGGTGTGCTGGGCCAGGTCCAGACTGGGATCTAGGGGCCGACCGTAGCGGCCAAAGACCACACGCAGCGCCAAGTAGGACAGCGGGCCAATCGTCTGTAGTCCGGACTCCGAGCGGAGCCGGTTTGGCGGCTGGTCCGGGGCAGCAGCGACGGCACCCGCCAAGGTGTCGGTGTCACTGTCGGCAAACGCCAGGCTTAACGCATCGCCTTGCCGGACAAGGTAGGTGGTGCGGATGCGACCGTGCTGGTCGCGGTCGGCGTAGAGTCGCAGTCGCTTCAGATCATCGTGCGGCATGGTGAACGCGCCAGCGTACCTCAGGGTGCGATACGATGGTCCGAAGCTGTGAAGCAGGAGATGACGATGGGGCGAAGTGTTCGGCGGCTGGGTGGCGCAGCGCTTTGGGTGATGCTGTGGACGGGGACGGCAGCGGCGGTGGCTCCGGCCGCAACCAGCGACGATACCGTAGCGATGATGCCGCTTAGCGACGATGCCAAGGCCGCTGACAGCCTGTATCGCGCCGCCATCGTGCTGTACGAGAGCGGCAAGTTTGTCGATGCGGCGCGGCTTTTCCTGGGGGCCGCCGAGAAGGCGCCGAAGGAGAGTGCGCTGCTCTACAACGCCGCCAAGGCCTACGACAAAGCCGGGGATCGCAAGGCCGC
>DAORCZ010000708.1:1302-4795 GCA_035345735.1 Pseudomonadota bacterium
GTGATGGGCTTTAAGGTCTACGCCATGGCGATGTACGTCGAGGATGCCGGGGCGCGGGCCGCGTTTCCTAAGCTCGCGGCGCAGGCGGGGGGCGCGGATCGTGACTCGCTTCTGCACAGCGACCTGGCCTACAAGTTCGTCGTGCTCGGTGAGTTCGGAAAGGCAGCGATCCTGCACTTCGTCCGCGCGGTCTCGGCGGCCGACACGCGCAAAGCGTATCGCGAGGCGCTGCTGGCGATGAGCAGTGGCGGCGCACCGTCCGATCTGCAGCGCGACATCGAGGCGTTCGTGGCGCTGTTCGACGACGTCGCGGTCGGTGACGACGTACTGATTCGCACGACCTCTGAGGGGCAGATCATCGTCGAAGCGCATGGACAGAAGCGGCTCGGCCCGACCAACCTGCGACTCTCGCATGACGTCTGGGACCTATGGCTGGGGGCCAAACCCATTTCGTCCGATCTCAAAAAGACCGTCCTCGATCGCGTCGAGACCCTCGGTCGTTAGCCGGCGCTCCTACAGCCGCGGACCGGCCGGGCGGAAGCGCAGCGCGAGGAGATCGGCGCCGATGCCGGTGGACAGCATGCGCTCGCGTCGGTCGGACAGCAGCCGGGCCATCCAGTCGGTGTAGCCGCCATCGACGAGCGGCAAACGCAAACCCGTTGCATCGACGGCGGTGATGCGGACGCAGGGACCGGCGTAATAGCCCAGGCCCTCGGTGCGGGACAGATCGAAGCGCACCGTCACCTCGGGGAACTCGTCTGCCAGCGGCGCACGAACCTCGGCGTCCAGGCTGGTCAGCTGCTGCCGGTGGTGGGCGGGGAGCCCAGGCAGCCCGTCGAGGATCGTGGCCAAAGAGCCACGCAGCGGGGACAGACCGAGGCGCGCGAGTGCGGCATCGGCATCGCCAAACACCTCGGTTCGGACCTCGCGCCGGACGCGCTGCCGATCGATGCCGGCCCCCTGCAGGCGCGCCTCCATGCTCGCGGTGTCAGCGAGGTCCACCTCGATGGCGTGCAGGACGAAGCCCTCCTGCGACAGCGTGCGCAGGGCCCGCAGATAGGCCGAAAGGTGCCGTTGCAGCTCGGAAAGTCCGTCGCTGCTGCGATCCGCAGTCAGAAGCGCGAACAAGCGGAAGTGCGGCAGCAAGCCTTTGGGGGCGGGCTGCATGCGGGTGCAGCGATGCAGAGCGCAAAGACGCAGGGGAGTCCGCCGGTCTTCCGCCGACTGTCGAAGCTGCGCCGCGTGCAGGGCCAGCGCCGTCGTCGGATCGGCGACAAGCTCACTGCCTCGCGTGGCGGTCAGCACGTTGTTCTGATGCACCTGCCCCAGGACATGTGCGGCGGCAAATGGCACCACCGGCGAAAGCTCGACAGCGGCAAACTCGGGGACGGCGGCAAACAACGCTGCTGCGATACGCAGCGACAGGCGAGGATCGACCGGACCTGGCGAGCACAACGGCAAGCGGGCCGCATCCTCACGCAGCGCTGAAACCCCGCGCTCTTCGGCGCGAGCGCTGTACAGGGCCATCAGCAGCGACTGCAGATCGCGTGCCGACAGCGAACGCAGCGCCGAAAACAGCGCCGCTCCGTCGGTGGATAGCTGACGCAGGATGCGTGTCAGGAGGCCGCTGGGGTCGCTCATAAGCGTGAGGGTATCAGCTAGCCGCCCGTCGCTCGTGAAAGTCGCACGGGGTAGGGGCGATGGCGATATACTCGAAGAATGCAGGCTTCCTCGGGATTTCCCTCGCTGCGCTGGCTGGCCGGAGGTCTTCTGGCCGCGTTTCTCTGCGGTGCGTCGGGCTGCGCGACCCCGCGCCTGAACCTCGCGGCCGAAGCTGAGCCGCCCGGTACCTCGTTTGGTTCGGCGTATGACCGATGGACGCGCGATGCCACGGTGATGTCGCTGCGCGAGATGGACACGACGTTCTTGATTGTCGCGACGCTGCGCTCGAAGGCCTTTCAGCGCACCTACGCCGAGCGCTACTGCAACCTGTACGGCATCAGCGATCCGACGGAGCGCGCCCGCATTGAGACCGCTGAGCAAGCGCTCGCCGATGGGGGCACGTCGTTCTTCATCCAGACCTACGCCCACAACGATCGCTGGAACGATCTGGTGCCCAAGCACAACCGCTGGCGGCTGGTGCTGATCGACGAGCTAGGCGGCGAAGTCAGCTCGCCCGAGGTAACGCCGGTGGGCTCAGAGCAGCATATCCAGGCCTCGCTGTTCAATCGCTCGCCCGATCCGCTGCGCAAGATGTGGCACGTGAAGTTCCCGCCGCTGCGCCCGGTATCGGGTCCCGCGCCGCGCAAGCTGACGCTGCGCCTGACCGGGCCCGAGGGAAAGACCGATCTCGTCTGGCAGGTTGAGTGATATGGTCACGCTGCCGTCATGACTCCGCCCGCTGCACCCCCCACCGAAAATTCGACAGAAGGTTCTCGCCCCGCCAAGACCTTGGAGGTCCTGTCGGGGGCTCGTCGCGGCTTCAAGCTGTCGTGGAGCGGCAGCCCCGGAAGCGGTATCACCGTCGGGCGCGCCCCCCAGAATCAGCTGGTCTTGCCAGATGACCACCTGTCGTCTGAGCATGGCCAGATCTTTCGCGAGGGCGAGCGCATCCTCTACCGCGATTTCCGGTCGACGAACGGATCGCGCGTGCTGAAAAAAGGCGGAACGCTGTGCCCCGTCGATGCGGGCGCCACCTTCGAAGTCGAGCTACACGACGGCGATCAGCTGCTGCTTGGGGATCCGCAGGGCCCGGTGGCCGTGCTCTATCACGCCGGGACAGCAGCGGCGGCAGCGACGGTAGCGGCCGGGGCGGCTGACAGCGGCGAGACCGAAGTCGGTCGCATCCTGGCCCGTCGAACGCTCAACGAAGCCGAGGCAGTGGCCGGCAAGGTCGAGCGTGATCCGCAAGTGGCCGCGCTGCTGCTCGCGACCACCAAGAAGCTTGGCCGACGCGGCTTGGATCTACAGGCCGTGTTTGATGGTCTCGCCGAGGCGGTCTTTGAGCTCGTGCCGCTTTCGACCCACATCGCCATCGAACTGGATGATGGGCCGGATGGGCGGATGGCGACGGTCTATGCCGCCGCCCGGCGACCCGAAAAAGCTCCCGAGCCCCGCGCTGACGGCAAGGCTGAGGGCAAGCCACCAACGCTGCGTGCCTCGCGCGCGGTGGTGCGTCGCGTGCTGCAGGAGCGGGCCGCCGTGCTGATCGCCAACGCCGCGCAGGACCTGGCCGGCGTCGCGTCGATCATGGGCGCACGCATCCAGTCGATCCTCGGCGTGCCGCTGTGGGAAGGCGAAGACATCCGCGGCGTCATCCAGGTCGACAACCGCGCTAGCTCGGCGATGTTCAAAGAGCGCGATCTGGAAGTGCTGCTGGTGCTCGCCGGTCTGGGCACGCTGGCCATCGAGAACGCGCGCCTGCATCAGCGCCTGCGCCTGGCGGAAGAGCAAGCGCGCGGCGAGGCCCGCTTCCTGAAGAACAGCGAAGAGA
>DAORCZ010000709.1:0-4793 GCA_035345735.1 Pseudomonadota bacterium
CCACGATGTAGCCCCACGAAGCCAGCTTGTCGGCCAGGTAGCCGTAGCCGGCATGACTGGGCGCGACGACGTAGCCGAGGGGACAAGTGCCCGATGTGGTGTAGTCGACGCGGTCATCGGTGCGCGGGTTTGTGCCGCGACCACAGGTGGCGTGATTACCGTGCAGGATCACCACGAGGGGATAGCTGCCAGTACCGAGCGTGCGTGGTCGGTAGACACGCGCCCAGAGTTCCGTCGTGCGCCCCGCCAGGATGTCCGCATCGATGCTCGCCGCCAGCTTGTATTCCGAGCTCGTCACCGCCTGCGGGCCCGTCGCGGTCGCATCGGGCGCAACCTGTGCCTGGGCCACCAGGGGCGGGGCAGCGAGCACGAACACAAAACTGCCCAACACGTGAGCGAATCGACTCATGATGTCCTCCTAAAGGAGGGCAAGTTGTATCGCGTCTTCTGCATCCTGCGATCAGGCAATTTCGAGGCGAGGTCGCGACTATGGGCGACTTGTGCGCTGAGTGCTGCGCTCACGCTGCTGGCTTCCGCTGCCTGTCGGCCGCGTGGGGGCGGGGCAGCCGGCCACGCAGAGCCACCGGCCGAGGTGCTTGCCGCTCCGCCTGCCATCGATGTTGCCCCGACTCCCCTGGCAGCGCTGTCAGCGTCGATCCTGGGGACCACCCCGCTGCCGCTTTATCATCCCGATCCCGCGCATCCCTGGAATCGCTTGCACCATGCGCTCTTTGTCCACCCGGGCAAGGTGGCGCGGGCGACCTGCCGACCTGCCAGCCAGCCCAGTACGGGCGAGCGCGAGCGCGCGACGACGGGCTGCAGCGAGCGGATCGTGCCTCTGGATCCCTGGCCGCCGCTCATCGAGGGACCGACCGGCTACGGGGACGAACCATCGCTGTTTGCCTCGCCCGATGTGCAGCACCTGGCAGAGGAGGGGCGCCTGTCGCGGCTCCTGACGCTCATCGCGGCGGCGCAGGCACAGGCGGCTGAGGCGAAGGCGCAGCCGCTCGCGGCGCTGCTGCTTCAGAGCGATCTGTGGGAGCGCTTCGATACCTTGGATGCAGCGGCGCGCAAGCTTGGGACGCAGGCGCCATCGTCCGATCCCTCGTCGGGCGCGACGCTGGGCTCGGGCCGGCAGCGGGCGCGCCTGCTCTATCTTCGCGATGCGCTCGGCGCGCTGATCCGCGCGGTCGCCCTCCCGGCGGCGACGATCGCTGCGCTCCCGAGCAACTGGCCCCAGCTCGCCTCCGCCTATCCGACGCTGCTCGCCGGCTTCCCCGGTCCCGACTGGCAGGAGGTCATCACTCGTGCCCGCAAGCTGCCTGAGCCCATGCCGAGCACGGAGCAGGAGTACACGCGGCACGCCGCGACCGCGGGCTTTCGTGCAGTCTTTCGTCGCTACGTCGCCGTACCTGCGGCTTCAGGTGGGCCCGATTGGCTGCGGCGTACGCTCCTGGCTGAGCCAGCCGCCCCCAAGCTGCCACCGGGCACGCGCTTTCTGATCCTGCAGGTCCCGCTGGCCATCTCCAGCGAGGGGCAGCTTGTGCCGTGGAGCCGGACCAACCTGATCGAGCTCCGCACCGCCCTGGCCCTGCCTGAGACCCAGCTTGAGGGAGCCCAGCCGACGCGGCTCGCGGATCTGCCGTTCGAGGTGCTGGAAGGACGACGCGACTGGCTGCGTCAGACGGACCCACCACTCGCGGGCCTGCAGCGGCTGGCCGGCGATGCGCTGTTTCCCCTCGGCGGCACCTGCATGCCACAGCCGTTTTCCTGGAACCCGATGCGCGCCGTGTGCATGACCTGCCACGGACGCAGCGGCGACATCCTGCTGGGCGCGATGACCCATGGCCCGCAGCGCACGCGCCTGCTTACCTCCGTCGAGCGGCCGACGTCGCTGGTCCGCGACGAAAAGCTACGCAGTCCAGACTGGCTGGCCTTGCGCCGAGGTTTCTAGGTCCTGCTGTGGTGTGCTAGTGCGCGCCGGTGGGGGCGGCCGCTGGGGCACCCGGGGTAAGCGGGCAGCGCACGGGGCGGGGCATCGGCAGTGTCACGCGGGGCGGACCCATCTCGCCGCTCAGCAGTGGGCCGCGATAGCGCTGAAGCTCTTCGAGGACGAGCTCGCGCAGCACGACATCGTCGTACATGGCGATATTCGGCGAGGTCGCCTGTTCGGCTTGCGGAGGCACAAGCCCCCCGAAGTTGTCGCCCCCGCTGGCCAAGAAGTCGGACAGCGCGACGCTGTACTGCTTGTCGAGCGCGATCGGTTCACCGCTGTCGCGGCTGAGCGACAGATCAAGGTTGGCGCCGCTGCAGCGCACGTTGATGCGCATGCCTGAGGGCACAAGGACTCCATGCCCACCGCCGGCGTTGCGCTTGAATAGCTCAAGCAGCTGGGCGCCAGTCATGCGCACCACCGCCAGGCGGTTATCAAAGGGCATGACCTCAAAGATCTGCGTGTAGGTGAGCGGCCCAGCCGGCAGATCGTTGCGCAGGCCGCCGCCGTTTTGCACCGCTAGATCAATCGGTCGCCCGACGACTCGCGCCGCGCCAGTGCGCATAAGATCAGCGAGTAGTTGGCCAAGCGCGGACTCGTTGCGAAAGTTGCGTCGCACCCGCTGCGCCAGGGTCACGCCAACCGGCATGTTGGCGCGGGCCACGGCTCGCTCGACGAACGGGGCGAGCGCGGCGATGACCGTGTCTTTGGCCACGACCGGACGCCCTTCGTATTCGGCAGGGCGCAGGTCGCTGCCTTCCAGCAGGCGGGCATCACAGCGAGCCTGCGGTGGACGACGGGTTGGCGCGGCTCCACCGGACTCTGGCTTGGCTGCCGCGGCTTCCGACAACGAGGCTGCGGGAGCCTCGGGCTGAGCGGGCACGGGAGCCGTGGGCAGCGCGACCTGACAGACCTCGATCGGCGGATGGATGGTGGGCGCCGGGCGATCGAGTCCCCAGCTGCCGTCAGGGGCGCGGCGGAACTTGAGGTCGATGCGACCAAACGCGATGCCGTACGAGAACGCCTGCACAATCGGCACTTGGCCCGCAAAGTGCGCCACGCCAGCGTGTGAGTGTCCACCCACGATGGCATCGACGACGCCCTGCAGCTCGTCGGCAATATGAAAGATGCGTTCGTCGTTGTTGCGGCAGCTGGAGGCATCGCGGGGGTCGTTGAAGGCGTAGCAGTTGGCGCCCTCGTGAATGGTCAGGATGATCGCGGCGACGCCCTGCTGGCGCAGCTTTTCGGCCTCGCGTCGTACCGCCGGCACGATCGGAGCGACGATGACGTCGCGTAGGTTCAAGCTGTTCGTGGTGCGTGGGGTGTCTTCGGTCAGCGCGCCGATGACGCCCAGGCGCAGGCCGGCCAGCTCGACGATGCGCGAGGGCTGGACGTTTTGCCAGGCCACCGGCTGTCCGGTGGCACGGTCGAGGAGGTTTGCCGACAAGAAGGGAAAGTTGGCGGCCTTGGCCAGCAGCTTGAGCGCGCCCGTCGGGTCATCGTCGGTGCCCGCTTTGGGGACCGAGTGCGGGCCGGCCGGGCCGTAGTCGAACTCGTGATTGCCGATAGCCGCGGCGTGATAGCCAATGTTGTTGTAGGCCGCGACGACCGCCTGGCCCTCGCTCATGTTCGACACGATGGTGCCTTGGAACATGTCGCCGCCATCGAGCAGCAGCACCGGATAGCGGGCTCGCAGGTTGTCGAGGTAGCCAGCGAGGAGCGGCAGACCGCCGCGCTGCACCGGATGGACCTGACCGTCCCGACCGCGCACCTGAAGCTGGCGCGGTTCGACATAGCCATGCAGATCGGCGGTGCCGACGATAGCCACCGTCTTTTCAGTCGGCTCGGCGGGACTTGTCTGCGTAGCCGGCTGGCTGATCTGCGTGGGCGGTACGTCGGGCGTCGGCGCGGGGCTAGGGCAGGCGGCAAGCCCGGTCAGGCCCGCCAGCAACAAGCACAGGAAAGCACGAGTCGACATGGGCCCGCTTCGTACCGGAAAACCTGGTCGGGTAGCTAGCGCCGTGTGTCTCAATCAACCACCCCCACGGCGATTTTCGCGCGAAGCGACGCGTGCGGGCTACTGCTTTTCGGTTCGTTCGCCGAGCACCAGGATGACCAAGCCGCGCGGTCCAGCTCCTCCGCCCCCTGTCCCCTTTGACGAGGAGGAGGTAGGGAAGGGACGCACCGCGACTCCCACGTGGCTCAGGCCCGGCTCCATAAAAGAGCGCACGGCGGCAAAGTCGGTCGCCGCGAGCACGCCGATCATGCCCAGGCGCAGGCGGGCGAACTGTCCGGCGAGGCGAGGCAGTGCCCCCTGCACCACGGCTCCGCCGCGCGTGTCGTAGTCCTCGGCAGTCAGGGGGGCAGCGGCAATCTGCCCCGCTAGCTCATCGAGCCGCGGATCGCGCTGCAGCGGACGCAGCCCAGCTCCCGCCCGCAGCTGATTCACATGCGCCTCGACCTCGACGCTGGCCTGCGGCGATAGCGGCGCTGGGGCCGACAGCCCGGCGAAGAGCTGCGTGACCAAGAGCGTGCGGCTCTGCCCTGGCGTCGCCGGCTCAGCTGTCGCGCAGCCGAGACCGACGTGATCGACATCGGGGTCCAGCATGTTGGCGCGATGCCCGGGACTGCCCAGCAGTCCGCTGTGCGCGAGCTGTGGCGTCGGGGCCTGCGCTAGATTTTCGGTAATTCGTCCACCGGTGACGCCGGCTCGGCGGGCGCGGTCCGCGGGTCCTCCACTGCGCGGCGAGACATGCGCGACGTAATGATGAGCGCGCATATCGTCGCTGTGCGCCTGTGC
>DAORCZ010000710.1:0-1958 GCA_035345735.1 Pseudomonadota bacterium
CGTAGGCCGCCTTGCCGCGCTCGATGCGCGAGAAGTCGAGCACGTTGTCGATGAGGCGCGACAAGCGCTCTGACTCGCGCGTAATGATCGCCGCGTATTCGCGACCCTTCTCGGGCGTCTTCACTTTCCCCAGCATGAGAAGCTCGCCAAACATCCGAATCAGCGATAGCGGGGTCTTGAGCTCATGGCTGACATTGCTCATAAACTCCGACTTGAGGGCCGCCACCCGCTGCTCGGTCGAGATGCCGTAGATAAGAAACGCCGAGCCCAGCACCATGACGCCGAGCATGAGCCCGATCAGCGTCATATCAGACAGTCGGCGTCGCTCGGCCCGAGCCCGCAGACGATCGCTATCCCGCTTGGCCATGAGCAGTCGCCAGCGGTACAGCGTGCTCTCGAAGTTGCGGTCGTATAAGTAGCGATCGACCTCGCGGATCGCTTGGCCATAGACGACGTCGCCGCGAGCGTTGATCACTCCGACGACCCCGCGGTCACCGATTGGCTCGATGAATTCCGGCAGCAGGGTTCCTGTGATGTAGTCGAGATTGACGCGCAGGACGATAAAGAACACTCGATTGTTCTCTTTGTCGTAGCGCTTGATGTAGCTCAGCAGGTACTCAATGCCGTCGTACTGCGTGTGCAAGTGGCGGTGGGCATCCGGGCTGAGCTCAGCCAGCGGCAACACTGGCAGAACCTTTTCCGTAAAAAGACGCAGGAAGGCGTCGGCTTCCTGGCGGTTACGTCGCTTGAAGACATACCCGCCCTTGACCACCTGCAGCCGTTCATCAAGCACAATTGCGGCTTCGATCGCGTTCGACAGACGCACAATCTCAGACCAGCGCTTTTCAAACTGCCCTAAATGCTCCAGATCAACGAGGTTAAACAGTGTGCGATCGGAGTCGATAATAAAGGTGTCGACGCGGCTGCGGGTCTGATCGCCGAGGGCCGCCAAGGTCTGGCGCACCGAGTCCTCGCTGCTCTGCGCAAGCTGCTGCGCCGTATGATACGAGTAGCGCGCCAGCGCCAGGGCAGCGAGCAGGATCAGAGGGAAGCTCAGGTAGAGCGCCGCGATTGGGCGAAAGATACGCATCGCAAATTGTGTCGAGCCAACCGTATCATCGCGTGTCCGTCGTTTGCTACTGCAACGTGAGACGGGGGATACGATGCATACCGCGCTGTGGTTGTTACGTAACGTGCGGGATTGCCACAGTTCCTCTGCTTCACATTGGTCATCGCCAGTCATTCGGATACCGAACACACGAGCGCAACGCTCGTCGCGCAACTGGCAGATGCGGCTGCGTCGGATAGAAACCTACACAGACAATTATTTTTTTCTAAAAAACCATTGCCCTTATCAACTTGCTGAGTTATCCATTAATTCGTTCGTTAACACACGTAGCGAGCAACGGCAGCAGAACGGCAGCAAATCGAAGGATACTAAGCACTCTGCCTAATGCCGTGTATCGCCACAAACGGAGGATCGTCCCGATGGCCCCAAAGAAGTCCCCTGCTTCCCCCTCAGCCGGTCTCGAACTTGACAGCCTTTTTGAGCAGGAGCTACGTGCGCAAAATGAAGATCTGCGCCGCATGGCAGCGCTCGCCACCTTCGGCAAATTGCATCCGAACAACCGCGTGACGGTGGAACAGTTCCTCAACGGCCTGAAGCAGAACAAGGATATCTGGGCGGTTGTGGCCACGCTGGGCGTCGTCGATTTTGCGGAATCGCTGCTCGGCAGCCGAACGACCACGACGAAGGCCGCTAAGGAAGGCCGTCCCGGCAAGCGCACGCGCCTGACGGATAGCCAGAAGACCGCGCTCAAGGGTGCGATCACTGGCGTGCTGGGCGCCAACAAGGATGGCCTGAACCGCAACGACATTGCCCGTGCGATTAGCGCCGAGCAGCTGTCGAGCATCGGCATCGACCGCGCTGAGCTGGCCAACAAGCTGCGTCAGCCGCT
>DAORCZ010000710.1:2058-4784 GCA_035345735.1 Pseudomonadota bacterium
GGATCGTACTCAAACGCTTTGAGTACGCGACCCTGCTCGTCCATCAGGCCCCACTCGCGGAGGCTGTCGCGGAACGTGCGTCGTGCCTCAACGGTGTGCTCGTTTGGCTCGATGCCGCGCTGATAGGCGTCCTCCAACTCGACGAAGCGGCGGGCCACTGTGAACAGGGCTCCAGACTCGGCTTCATCGTCGGGGGGAGCGAGGAATACCGCCGAGCCATCGAGGCCCAGCACGGCCCAGCGCGGTATCTCAGAGTCGCTCTCGCGCGACTTGAGTGGCGTGACGCCGACCGCAAATCGCCTACCTTGCACTCGCCCCATCCGGCAGAGCTGGATGGCTATGTCCCAAGTCCGTTCAAACATGCTTGCGCCGTTCAATGGTCGCCGTCCTGAAAAAGTATTATCGCCAGCCATTCTACAGGATCGCGACAGGGAAAGTGCGACTATCCAAAGTGCTGGCGAGCCGCTTTTCTAGCGTCGCATCGCAGGAGGGGGGGAGGGGCATGGTTTTCCCGCTGACCTAGCGACGGGCACCTGGTCAGCCCGGAGGTCTGCTGGCGGCAAGACGGTTGCAAACGCCGTGACCTAGGTGGCGGCAAAGGGAGCCAAGACCGCTGGCCAGGCAGGTGCTGCCCCACTGCCAAGATGTCCCGTGGCCCCGGCCGGGGTAGCCGTCAGCGTCACGGGAATCTGGCGCAAGAGCATCGCCAGGACCAGGGCGCGGACCTGCGAGAGCTCGGCATCAAGTGCCAAGACGGCGCCATCCCGAGCCGCGAGGTAGGCAGCGGTGGCATACGCCTCAGGCGTGGCGCTGGGGCCGATCACGATCGCTGATCGGCGATCGGCGACTGGGGCCAGCTCGATGCGCCCACTCTGGCCGGGGCCATCGTGGAAGGTGGCGCTCACCGGCAGTAGCGGGCCGCGCCAGGTCGTTCCAGCCGGCAGTGGTGCACTGGGCACGAGCGGGGCTGCAGCCCCCCCAAGTTCGACGAGAGTTCCCGGAGGCAGGGGGCGGCTCGGGAGGCCGAGGACCGCGAGCGTATCCGCCATGCTGCAGACGATCACGGGCACGCGCGGGTTCGCAAGTAGCGGCCGCAGGGTAGGCAGCAGCGACAGCGTGCTGAATGCCGGAAAAGACAACCCGGCGAGACCATCGATAATCAGCACAGCGTCGTGAAGAAGGGCGCGCTCAAGGGCCCGCTCCAGCGCGACCAGCGGCTGCGTTTCGTTGAGGGCATCGACGCGGAGAACGGGATGGCGCAAAAGGACGCTGCAGATGCGGCTAAAGGGGCCAACGTAGCCATACAGTCCAGGGGCGAGGGCCTCGCGCTCCGCCCCGCTTGCCGGCTGCAGCTCTGGACACGGCTGGCCCATGAGCAGGCGGCCCAGCTCGGGCTGCAGACGCAGTCGTCCATCGCGGCGCACGGTCAGCAAGCGAAGTGCGCGCAGGGGCGAGCTTGGAATCAGCTCAGCCAGCACGGTCGGCTCTTCGTAGATGGACGACAAGCAGGCCGCGATTTCAAGCACGCGCATGCCACCGGAGCGCGACCCTAGAAGATATTCGCCTGCGAAGAGTAGGCAGAGGATCTTTTGCGCCACAGGGGTCAGGCGCAGGCGTGAAGCCAGGCTCTGCAGCGGGCCGCCTTCGGGGGGCAGCGGAACCTGCTCGTCGGCCGCGTCGAGCGAAAGCTGGGCCCAGCGCAGGAGCTCCCAGTGCCAGGTAGCAGCGGTCTGGTTGGCGTCGTAGCTGCGGGCCAGCATTTCGTCGTATCGCCGACGGCGGGCGGCACCAACACGGCCAGTGGCTCGCTGAGAGGAATCGCCAAGCGATGACACGGGCAGCTGCACGATCCCGGGCTCGCCATCGTCGTCGGGGCTGATCGCCTGACTCAGCTCGGGGGAGAGGATGACCGACGGCAGCTGTGGGCTTGGGCCTCCTGGACGCCCCCCTCGATCGTCGGCAGTGACGGCCAGACGCGCTGATCGCTCGTCGCTGCGCGGGCGGGAAGGACGAACATCGGGCCGGGGGATGCGATTGCGGGGTGGAGGGCCAGCGAAGTCAGCCGCCTCGTTGGCGATGGCGACGGCCGAACGGGCGGGTGTGCGGGGCGTTCGGCTTGGGGCGGCAGGTGGGGCGTCATCGAGCACGCCGCGCGGCTGCGCGATCGGCAGTCGCAGGCGCAGCAAGCCCACCTCGGCCTCCTCATGCTCGCCTTCGAATAGCAGGAGGAGCTCGGGACTCGATGCGCGTGGTCGCAGTGCGAAGCTCCCCAGCGCGCCGTAGCCGCTGGGAGCTGGGTAGTGCTGCAGGCCGCCGGTCGTCAGATCGACGTCGAAAAAGGCGAGGCCGGTGCGTTCCTCGCCGACGATCACCAGGCGGGCCGGTGCGCTGTCAGCAGCGATGCCGCGGCCGGGCTGCGCCATCTCCATGACCCGCCGCCCGTCGGAAGCGCGAAAGATTTCGAGGTGAATCGGCGGGCCCGCGGACAGGGCCCAGATCATCTTGCCGGCTTGTGCATAGCCGATCTGGCTGGGGGGCTGTCGCGTCTGAAGGACGAGGCGTGTCACGGTGCTGCGGCTCTGCACATCCCAGACGTCATAGCCACCGCGCTGCTCCAGCAAGAAGCGCCGGTCCGGCCCGGGGATGGCGGCGCGGACTTCGCTGCGCATAAAGGTCCGCTGCAGGATCAGCTCGTTGCCGCGCAAGCAGATGATGTCAGCCCCTGA
>DAORCZ010000711.1:0-4779 GCA_035345735.1 Pseudomonadota bacterium
ACTGGCGGGATCTTGTCGTAGCGTGGTGTCGACGACGCTGCTCATAACCCTCCATAGTATCTCGCCGTCCGTCGCTGTCTTGCCCTGTCGGACGCTCCGTCGCTGTTTGAGAATTGGCGCATCCAATCAGCGGACTCCACCGGACAGAAAACCCCGCCCAAGTGGACCCTATATGGACCAGATGTGGCCCCCGTCGCGGCGCGCGTGCAAAGCCTGCCTAAGCCCATCAGGGCGCACGAGGGGCCATGCCACTTGCCCAGGCATGACGGCTGCGTCTATAACCGCCTCAGTCGTCAGTCAGGAAAGACGAGCCATGCGCAACCTCAACGTCAAGGTCAACGTGCCACCGAATCGCCAGGTGCTCTTGGAGCTACCCGACGAGGTAAGCCCCGGCGAAGTCGAGCTCACCGTCATCGTGCGCCCGCGCCGCTCGCCCAGCCGTTCCAAGCCGTCGCTGGTGAGTCGTCTGCCCGACGTGCATGTCGACCACTGGCCCGCCGACGCCACCTATTCTCGGTCCGAGATCTACGGTGACGATGGCCGGTAGCGGCGTCTTTCTCGATACCAACATCCTGGTTTGCGCGGTTCGCCCCGAGTCGCCGCGATATTTCCACGCTCGTGGTCTTCTGCGACGACTCGAAGAGGCAGACAGCGAGATCTGGATCAGCCGTCAGATCCTGCGGGAATTTCTGACCGTGCTCTCCCGCCCGCAGCCGCCGCTTCCGCCCATGACACGGAACGCGCTGCTCTCTGCCGCCCAGGAGTACGAGCGCGCGTTCTGCTTCGCAGAAGATCAGGACGTGGTGACGCAGCAGCTCTTCCTGCTCTTGGATCAGATCCCGACCGGCGGCAAGCAGGTACACGACGCCAACATCGTCGCCACCATGCTCGCCTACGGCATCCCACGCCTGGTGACCTACAACCTCGAAGACTTCCGCCGCTTCAGCGGACTTGTCGACGTGTCCGACGACGTATCGACGTAGGGGACGGGGACAGCGGGCGATGCCTGCGTCCACGGCGGCGTGGAGCGCCGGCCCTCGCAAACAGCGCGCCCCCTTTCAAAAGAGGCGCTGGTTAGGACTGTGCGCGTGATAAGTAACTCACCGCGGCCCGCCGCGATGGATGCAAACCCGCGTACTGCGCGACAACCAGGGATCCTGACGCTCGCATGTTCGAACAAGCCTTCCGCAACATCGATGACGCTCTGCGCAAAGAGGCCGGCTGCGCCACCGAGCTCGATTACACCGAGCAGACTTCGTGGCTGCTGTTTCTGAAGTACCTCGACGGGCTGGAACAGGATCGCGCGGCCGAGGCCGAGCTTGTGGGCAAGCGGTACGCCTACCTGCTGGATCCGCGCTATCGCTGGGATGCCTGGGCGGCGCCGAAAGACCTCACCGGCAAGCTGGATCACAACCGGGCGCTGTCCGGCGATGACCTGCGCGACTTCGTCGATTACGACCTGTTCCCGCACCTGCAGCGCTTCAAGCAGCGCGCCGCCGGCCCGAACACCATCGAGTACAAGATCGGCGAGATCTTCGGCGAGCTAAAGAACAAGATCACGAGCGGCTACAACCTGCGCGAGATCATCGACCAGATCGACGGGCTGCGCTTCCGCTCGCAGGTCGAAAAGCACGAGCTATCGGCGCTGTACGAAGAGAAGATCAAGCGCATGGGCAACGCCGGGCGCAACGGCGGGGAGTACTACACGCCGCGCCCGCTGATCCGCGCCATCATCCGCGTCGTGGCTCCCAAGCTGGGCGAGACGATCTACGACGGCGCCTGCGGCTCGGCGGGCTTTTTGTGCGAAGCCCATGACTACCTGCGGCAGACCTTCCAAAGTCGCAGCACGGCTCAGGACAAGCGCCTGCAGGAAGCGACGCTGTACGGCAAGGAAAAGAAGTCTCTCGCCTACGTCATCGGCATCATGAACCTGATCCTGCACGGGATCGAAGCGCCGAACATCGTCCACACCAACACCCTCAGCGAAAACCTGGCCGACATTCAGGAACGCGACCGGCACGACGTGGTGCTGGCCAATCCGCCGTTCGGCGGCAAAGAACGGCCCGAGGTGCAGCAGAACTTCCCGATCCGCAGCGGCGAGACGGCGTTCCTGTTCCTGCAGCACTTCATCAAGATCCTCAGGGCCGGCGGCCGCGGCGGCGTCGTCATCAAAAACACCTTCCTGTCGAACACCGACAACGCATCGGTCAGCCTGCGCAAGCACCTCTTGGAAAGCTGCAACCTGCACACCGTGCTCGACTGTCCCGGCGGTACGTTTCAGGGGGCCGGCGTCAAGACCGTCGTGCTGTTCTTCGACAAGGGCCGCCCGACGCGCAAGGTCTGGTTCTATCAGCTAGACCCCGGCCGCAACCTGGGCAAGACCAACCCGCTCAACGACGACGACCTGGCCGACTTCGTCACCCTACAAAAGACCTTCGCCGACTCGCCCAAAAGCTGGAGCCTCGACGCCAAAGACATCGACCCCATCACCTTCGACCTATCGGCCAAAAACCCCAACGGCGGCGAGACCGTGACCCACCGCAGCCCCCAAGAAATCCTCGAAGAGATCGCCACCCTAGACACCGAAAGCGCCGAAGTATTGGAGAACATCCGGGGGCTGTTGAAATGAAGAAGGGGTGGGAATACAAAAAGCTCGGAGATGTCTGCCGGTTGGTACGTGGACCATTCGGGGGAAGCCTGAAGAAAACGATCTTCGTAGGAGATGGGATCGCTGTTTATGAACAGCAGCATGCTATCTATAATGATTTCCAGAAAGTTCGATATTTTATTAGCGAAGAGAAATTCCGTGAGATGGTGCGCTTTGAAGTTCAGCCTCATGATCTCATCATGAGTTGTTCTGGAACCATGGGTAAAGTCGCTATTGTGCCAGCCGGTATTCGGCGCGGCATAATAAATCAGGCATTGCTCAAACTAACTCCACTGGCAGATCTATCATCAGTCTTTCTAAAATACTGGATGGATAGCTATGATTTCCAAGAAAGACTTTTAGAACAGTCAGGAGGCGCTGCAATACAAAATGTCGCCTCTATTAGCGTACTAAAAGAGATTCTGATCCCCGTCCCCCCTCTCCCTGAACAGCAGCGCATCGTCTCGGTGCTTGACGAGGCGTTTGCGGGGCTGGCCAACGCCCAAGCCAACGCCGAAAAGAACCTCCAAAACGCCCGCGCCCTCTTCGACAGCCACCTGCAAGCCATCTTCACGCAGAGGGGGGATGGGTGGGTTGAAACCAAGTTGGAAGCAAAGATAGATCTCCTAGCTGGGTTTCCTTTCAAGAGCGCACGATACACTAATAATGATCATGATGTTCGACTCCTTCGCGGTGACAACATTGTACAAGGCTACGTGCGATGGGAAGATGTAAAGCGTTGGCCTGTCACCGATACCGGAGAATATCAACGCTATTGGCTTGCTAGTGGTGATGTGGTTCTTGCCATGGACCGTCCATGGGTAAAAGCCGGGCTAAAACGTGCCCAGATTTTAATTAATGACTTGCCTTGTCTGCTTGTCCAGCGAACTGCGCGACTGCGCGGTGATGCCAGCATGAATAATCGATTTCTATTCTACTTAATCAGCAGTGAGCGGTTTATTAATCATATTGTTGGTATTCAGACTGGCATCGGCGTTCCACACATAAGTGGCCAACAGATAAAAGACTTTCAGTTTCAGATGCCTCCTTTACATGAACAGATTGAAATTGCATCAAACCTCGACGCCCTCTCCGCCGAAACCCAGCGGCTAGCGCGGATCTACGAACAGAAGAAGGCGGCGCTTGTGGAGTTGAAGAAGGCGCTGTTGCATCAGGCGTTTAGTGGGGAGCTATGAACGAGGCGGAGACGCGAGCCGAGCGGATTGATCCGGCGCTGCAGGCGGCGGGCTGGGGTGTCGTCGAGGGCAGCCGCGTGCGGCGCGAGTTTCTGATCAGCCCCGGTCGCATCGAGGGCCGCGGTCGCCAAGGTCGGGCGCTGAAAGCCGACTACGTGCTGGAGTATCGCAACCACAGGCTCGCCGTCATCGAAGCCAAGGCCCTGGGCGAAGCGGTATCCGAGGGCGTCGGGCAGGCCAAGGACTACGCCAAAAAGCTCGCGGTGCGCTTCACCTATGCCACGAACGGCGCCGGCATCTACGCCATCGACATGGACACCGGCCACGAGGGCGAGATCGCAGCCTATCCGTCACCTGACGAGCTTTGGGCGATGACCTTTGCCGCGGCCGATGCCTGGCGCGACCGCTTCGCGAAGGTGGCGTATGAAGACAAGGGCGGCTCGCATCCCAGCCGCTATTACCAAGACATCGCCGTCGAGCGTGTTCTGCAAGCGGTGTCTTCCGGCCAGCCTCGCATCCTGCTGACGCTGGCCACCGGCACCGGCAAGACCTTCATCGCCTTTCAGATCGCGTGGAAGCTGTTTCAGACGCGCTGGAACCTGTCAGGCCAGCCGACGCGCCGCCCACGCATCCTGTTTCTGGCCGACCGCAACATCCTGGCCAATCAGGCGTTCAACGCGTTCTCTGCTTTTCCCGAAGATGCTCTGGTGCGCATCTCGCCCGACGACATCCGCAAAAAGGGAAAGGTGCCCAAGAACGGCAGCCTCTTTTTCACCATCTTTCAGACCTTCATGACCGGCCCCATCAAGGACGGTCAGCCGACGCCGTGGTTTGGCGACTATCCGTCCGACTTCTTCGACTTCATCCTCATCGACGAATGCCACCGCGGCGGCGCCAACGATGAAAGTAGCTGGCGCGGCATCTTGGAATACTTCC
>DAORCZ010000712.1:0-4773 GCA_035345735.1 Pseudomonadota bacterium
TGCCTTCGCAGTCTTGGTTGCTGGCGCACTTATCACTGCAGCGCCCATCGACACAGTGCCCGCAGGGGCACTGCGCATCGTTGAAGCACTGCACGCACTTGCCGCCGTAGCACACCTCGTTGTTCTGGCAAGCCGCACCGCAGGGCTGGTCTGGCGTGCAGCGGTTGTCGACGCAGGTCTGGCCGGGGGCACATTCCTTGTCCTCGCGACACTGCACACAGACCGCGGTCGAGACCACCTTCTGACCATTGACCGTTTCCACTTTGCAGTAGGGCTCGTTCGTCGGGTTTCCGGGCTGGCCTGGCTGCTTCGGATCGAGGGCGATGCCGCAGTTCTGGCAGGACGAACCACAGTGCCGATCGTCGGTGCACGGGTTGGTGCAGGTCCCGCTGAGGCAGTAGTTGCCGCTGGGGCAGTCGGCATCGCGACGGCAGGCGACACACACCTGATTGTTCAGACAGTACGGTCGGTCCGGGGTCTGCGTACGGCAGTTGATATTGCACGCTGGTCCGCACTGCTCATGCACCGAGAGCCCGTCCTTCAAGCACGAAGGCGCAGGGGTGTTGGTGCAGCGAGCGTTCTTGGCGTCGCAGAAGTTGCCGAGGCCCTTGGCTTGACAGGCGGCATCGTCGCCCTCTTGGCAAGGCGAGCAGAGGCGATAGTTCGGATCCGTGGGGTCGGGGAAGACTGCAAAGTAGCCAGCGCAGCAGGGAGGCGAGACGCACTGGCAGCCGTTGCACACCTGGCCGGCCTTGCAGTCTTTGGCGGTTACGCACTGGCAGCACTTGGCCTTATCGGCGTTGCACGGGTCCTCGGGAGCAACGGCACAGCGGGGGGTGCCGCCGCTGCACACCTCGCAGTCCTTGCCGCAGGCGATGTCTTCGGTGCACGGCGAGCACACAAGGGAGCGATTGCAGAACCGTCCTTCACGGCAGGGATACTGGGCGGGATAAACGCGCCCCATCCGCGGCACTTCGACGAACTGCGCCGGACACTGCTCGCAGCTACCCGGCGTGTCGCCGTACTGAAAACGACCACAAGCGGACTGAAAGAAGACGTCCGGCGTCGTGCGCGTCAGGGTGAAGCGGCAGCGCGGATCGTCCATGGGAATGCGACCGCCGACGGTTAGCGGCGTGAACTCGCGGTCCACGTAGTCGTTCTGAATCAAGATCCCGAACTCAAGGATGGCCGCGCCGCCATAGCTGCCATGCACGATCTCGATGGGGTAAAGACCCGGCTTGGCGAACACCACGCTGTTGGTGGTGACAAACGTCGAAACTCCCGGGGCGGTGCCGCGGCTTATCGCCCAGCCGACCTGATACTGCACGGGGTTCGTGCCAGGAATCTTCCAGAAGATCCGAACCCCCAGGATGTCGTCGGTGTAGAAGCCAAAGTGAAGCTGCTTGCCCACCCACTCGGCCTTGACGTTTAGAAACCCACGAAATCGCGAGCCAAAGCCCAGACGCAGGTTGGCACCGGCTGAGCCGGGGAAGCCACAGCCTTGCCAAGTAGTCAGGCCGGGTGGCGTCGCCGGCTTGCACTGTGCCGTCGTGATGTAGTCGCCATAGGAGTTTTGTCCCATGTCGTCGATGAAGTTCGCCAGATCAAACGGGGTCGTCAGGTTGGCGTGAACACGCGGTGCACCGACGGCTCGATCCATGAACTGATTGATCGAGTCGGGCACCACGTTCGGCGCCAAACGCACATCGCTGGGCGGGTTGGCAAAGTCGTTGTTCATGGCCGGCGAGCGAAATGCGCCGCACAGCCCGATATCCAGGTCCGGGCTCGCCGTCGTACCGGTTCCGGGACGCTCGTACGCGGGATCGCCAGTGACCATCACCGGGTCAAGCGGCTGTGGCAGGCCAATGTTCAGCTGATCCGTGCATTCCTGGGCACCCGACGGAGCGGCCCAAAAACCGACCACCCCTCCGACTGCAAAGAGGAGCGCAAGCATGAACGGTGACGCAAGGCGTCGAGGGGGGACGGAACGAGGGTGCACGAGGGAGCTCCCGGCCGGGGAATCTACAAAAACCATAGCAGCGCCGATCGCCGCGGGTCAAATGTTCTCCGACGAAAAACGGGCCTACGCGGCCGGGGGCGGAGCGGCTTGCCGTTCATGCGCAGAGAGCGGCCAGCGCGACAGCTCGACCGCCGCAAACTCGGCGAATCGCCCGGCGAAAATGGCCTGCCGGGCTCGGCTCGTCAGGTCCAGGTAGTAGGTCAGGTTGTGCAAGGTTGCTAGGCGGTGGTAAAGAAGCTCCTCTGCGACGAAGAGATGGCGCAGATAGGCCCGGCTGTAGCCGCGACAAGTCTCGCAGGAACAGGCGGGGTCCAGCGGGGACAGATCGGTGGCGTAGCGCGAACCCTTGATGTTGATCTTGCCCAGCGACGTGAACAGCTGCCCGTTGCGGGCGTTGCGGGTGGGCATGACGCAGTCAAACATGTCGATGCCAGCGCCGATGGCCATCACGAGGTCGCGCGGCGTGCCGACGCCCATCAGATATCGCGGCCGAGAGCGCGGTAGCTCGTCTGCGACCTGATCCAAGAGCTGATACATGACCTCCGGCGGCTCACCAACGGCAAACCCGCCCAGCGCGAAGCCGTCAAAGGGCATGGCGCAGATCTCGGCCATGTGGCGACGACGTAGGTCGAGGTGAATTCCGCCCTGCACGATGCCAAAGCGCAGCTGACGGCCAAGCACCCGCGCACCGTCGCACAAAAGGGGGGCCCGTACCGCCAGACAGCGTGCCGCCCAGCGCGTCGTACGCTCCAGGGCCGCCTGCGCCTCTCCCGGCGGCGAGAGGCCGGGTGGGCAGTGGTCAAAGGCCATGGCGATATCGCTACCGAGGATGGCCTGAATCCGCATGGACAGCTCGGGCGAGAGCTCACGCAGCGAACCGTCGAGGTGCGATCGAAAACGCACCCCTTCTTCGGTGATCTTGGCCAGCGGCTTGGCGACGGGCACTGGACCGTGCGCACTGCTCATATCGGGGCGCTGCCCAGCCCCCAGGCTGAACACCTGAAAGCCGCCGGAGTCGGTCAGCATCGGCCGCGACCAGCCGCAGAAACGATGCAGGTCGCCGTGTGCAGCGATGATCGGCAGCCCGGGCCGCAGCCACAGGTGGTACGTGTTGCCGAGGATAATCTGCGCCCCGGCGGTGGTCAGGTCGGGCGGACTGACGGCTTTGACGCTACCCACGGTGCCGACCGGCATGAAGATGGGCGTCTGGACCTCGCCGTGCGGTAGGCGCAAGCGACCCGCGCGAGCCTTGCCGTCGCGTGCTTCTTCGTCGAAGGCACGGGTAGCGGGCGCATGGCTGTGGCTGGCAGTTTGCGACGTCGAAGGGCCGAGCGATGCGGCCGGGGGGCTCGATGTATGCATAGAGAAATCCGGGTTCCGAAACGGGTGCCGCGGCTCGATTGCCGAGTGCTCGCGGCCGACGCGGGCTTAGGCGCCCGCCGCCCAGGGGCGGGGAATTAGCATGGCGTCGCCGAAGCTGTAGAAGCGATAGCCCTGCGCTACGGCATCGGCGTAGGCAGCCAAGATACGCTCACGTCCAGCGAAGGCGGCGACCAGCATCAGCAGCGTCGAGCGCGGCAGGTGAAAGTTCGTCAGCAGGGCATCGACGACGGCAAAGCGGTACGGCGGGTAGATAAAGATCTGCGTCTCACCCGACGCACAGGGACGAATCAGCGCCCCACCTGGCGCGCGACCTGCGGCAGCCGCCTCTAGTGTGCGCACGACGGTAGTGCCGACGGCAAGCACCGGCCGGCCGGCCGCCTTGGCCGCGTTGATGGCATCGGCAGTGGCAGCGCTGATCTGGTAGCGCTCGCTGTGCATCACGTGCTGATCGATGCGGTCGCTGCGTAGCGGCAGAAATGTGCCCGGCCCGACATGCAGCGTGACCTGCGCGATTTCATGCCCAGCGGCCTGCAGCCGCCCCAGCAGAGCGTCGGTAAAGTGCAGGCCCGCCGTCGGGGCCGCCACCGAGCCCTCGCAGCGCGCAAACACGGTCTGATATCGACGACGATCGCTCTCGCTCGATCGCGGCTGGCCCTCACGCAGCCGGGCACTCTCGATATAGGGCGGCAGGGGCACCTCACCGATGCGGGCGAGGAGCGCTGAGAGCTGATCGGCAGCGATGCGTCCAAAATCGAGAACCGCCACCCCCTGCGCAGCGACTTGCACCTGCACGTCATAAACGCTGGACGCATCCGATGGGGATCGCTGCAGACGCACCACCTGGCCAGCTCGCAGCGGCTTGCTGCAGCGATACAGGGCGCGCCACAGCACGCCACCGCTCCCGGTCTCGGGTAGTGGCTCGGTCAACAGAAACTCGACCTGCCCACCCGGACTGTCATCGGGACGCAGCTTGTGACCGTGTAATCGGGCCGGCATCACTTTGCTGTCGTTGAGCACAAGGAGCACCCGTTCCCCGACATGCCGACTGATCAGCTCGGGCAGCGCAGCAAAGCACTGATGGCGAGGATCGGTAGCTTGCTCACCCGCGCTGGGTAGATCGTATTGCTCGACGACCATCAGCCGCGACCCATCACGGGCCGGAGCGGGCTGCGTGGCGATCAGCTCAGGCGGGAGTACGTAGTCATAGGCGACAAGCGCGTCCTCGGACCGCTGCGGCACAGTCGTCGGGAGACGCAATTCTGGAGCAGAAGCAACTGCATTCACGGCGCGCACGATACCGCAACTTGCGCCGCACCGAGGCACCCCGTTGGCTAAAATGACGGCATGCCATCGCAGCGCCAGCGCGCAAA
>DAORCZ010000713.1:0-4772 GCA_035345735.1 Pseudomonadota bacterium
GCCGCGCTGCCGCCGCCGTTCGCCGATGGCCTGGCGGCGGAGCAAGCACGGCCCAGGCGGAACCCGATCCGGTCCAGCAGATCATCGACCGGCACATGTCCCAGCACGCCGGCGGCCGGCCGGAGGACCAGGTCCATCAGGCGCTCTGGGGTGGCAACGATTGGGGACGCCGCTCCAATCCAAAGCTGAATGGCCATGGCGAGCTTGACGGCGTGCAGCAGGAACGGCGGCGGACCGATCCCAACAACCTGAACACCGACTTGGCAGCGGCGGACCACTACCTCTTCGCCCGCGACCTCGCGGACGGCGTCGGGGGCATGGTCGGCAAGGCCACAGGCTCAAGCTCGCTCGGCGCAGTGGCCGGCATGGGGATCGGGGCCCTCGAGTTCGCGGCGATGCCTCTATACGACGGATACAAGGCCGTGGCCTACGGGATGAAGGACCACCCGGTGCTGTCGGCCATGGCGGCGGGCGCGCTCGCGCTCAACCCGGCCGTAGCGTTGGGGGTAGGACTCTTCGGCGACAAGCTCGGGGATGGCATGCTCAAGCTCATCGCCAACCCGGGCGAGGTGCCAAGCCGACCGACGATGAAGAGCGTGGGCTGGGGCATGAAAGGCGCATTAGACGGCATCTCGGACAACTGGAATCGGCTCTGGGAGCCCTCGGAGTCTGTGCCTGGCGGCGGGGGTGGCGCGCATGGCGCAAGCGGCGCCTGAAATCCGTCCCGCGTCTCGTCGCCTTGTCGCAAACGCTGCTCGCGAGTTCCTCTGGACAGACTCACCGCCTATCGCGCGGCCGCAAACCGTCACCTGCGCCGCCCGAGCCATGCAGGCCGATCTCGCGCAGAAGGGGTTGTTCGTCAACGAAGAGGTCTTGCAGCGACTGCGTGAGCAGCCCTAGCGAGGCCGGCCGTCGTGGCCGTCCCCCCGACACCAGCGAGCGGCAGCACGCGGGGGCGCAGCGCCGAGGAGCAAGCCAGTCCGCCCCGTTCGCGCATCGGGAAGCCCAGCCCCCGGGTCTGCCAGCCGGCGGGACCGCAACCTACGGATGGGCCCCGCCTCGGGTGACTACCCAGCCGGCGCACTGCCCTCCCCTTTTTTCGCACACCGGACGCACACCGGACGGAGGCCAGCGATCGACTTAAGCGCCTTAGAACGGCGGGCCCCTGTCTAAATCATGAATCCTTTTCATGGGATATCTAGGTAGCATAATAACCCTTGCCTGGATATTCGTTCTTTGCCAGACTCATTCCGCACATAGTCTGACAGAGTGTGTACCGGACGGGGAATTTCCGGATTGGCATTTTGCCGCAACAGAGATTCTCCATAGTGCGGTCAGATAGCACTCTGCGACCCGACGCCGATTGCGCCTCGCCGGGGGAGCGGGGCTGATCATTCCAGCAGGAGCACAGAATGCCCATCAATCCCACGTATCCCGGTGTATATGTTCAGGAATTATCGAGTGGCGTCCGGACGATTACCGGCGTATCGACATCGATTACCGCGTTTATCGGCCGCGCACGCCGCGGACCGGTCAATCAGCCGGTCACAATTAACGGCTATTCCGACTTTGAGCGCACCTTCGGTGGGCTCGCGCTTGACAGCCCGATGGCCTTTGCCGTCCGCGACTACTTTTTGAACGGCGGATCGCAGGCCATCATCGTGCGCTTGGTCAACGGCGCCTCGGCGGGCCTGCTGCACATGCTGCGCCCGGCCGACACCACGGCCGAGGCATTCCAGCTGGTGGCGGTCAGCCCAGGCAGTCACAGCGTCGATCTGCGCGCTGAGATCAGCACCGACATCACGGCCGAAGATCTGGTCGGCCAGGATCCCGCGCTGCGCACCACCGACCTGTTTAACCTGACGGTGAGCGAGCCCGGCGGGCGGGTCGAGCGCTTCCGTGCCCTGAGCTTCAAAGAGGGCCCGCGGCGCATCGATCGCGTGCTGGCCGCCGAGTCAAAGCTCGTGCGCTACCGCGGCATCGTCACCCCCGCCAACGGCAGCACCCCCGAGAGCGTCAACGCCAATCCGACGACGCTGTTTTCCGCCGCCGGCCAGACCGTGCCGGTCCTGCTCGACGAGCTATCGGCGATCGCGCGCAAAGTGGCGACGGCCAAGAGCGCCCTCGATGCCAGCAAGCCCGCCGACCCCAACCGCAAACAGCTGGAAGACGACTTCAAGAAGGCCAACGATGAGCTGGCGACGGCGCAGACGGCGCGGGCAACCAGCGCTCGCGATGGCAGCGCCCTGACCAGCGAGCAGTTCATCGGCGTGGGCCTCAGCGGTCGCAAAGAGGGCCTGTTCGCGCTGGAGCGCGTCGATCTGTTCAACCTCCTGTGCATCCCGCCGCATTCGTACGCCAATGATGGCGATCTGGGGACGGATCTGGTGGCCGCGGCGGCCAGCTACTGCGAGACGCGGCGCGCGTTCCTGATCTTGGATCCGCCGAGTAGCTGGACCGACAAAGACACGGCGCGAGCCGGCCTGACCAACCAGACGGATCAGATCGGCACCCGCAGCCGCAACGCGGCGCTGTTCTTCCCCCGCCTGCGCCAGCCGAACCCGCTGCGCGGCGGTCGCATGGAAGACTTCGCCCCCGGTGGTGCCATCGCCGGCGTCATGGCGCGCGGTGATCGCACGCGTGGCATCTGGAAGGCTCCGGCCGGTATCGAGGCGACGCTGGTCGGCGTGCCCGATCTGTCGGTGCAGCTGACCGATGGCGAAAACGGCGAGCTGAACCCGCTGGGCCTGAACTGTCTGCGCGCCCTGCCGGAAGTCGGTCGCGTGATCTGGGGCTCGCGCACGCTGCAGGGCAGTGATCGCCTGGGATCGGAGTGGAAGTATCTGTCGGTGCGTCGCCTGGCGCTGTACCTGGAAGAGAGCCTGTTCCGCGGCACGCAGTGGGTGGTATTCGAGCCCAACAGCGAGGCGCTGTGGGCGCAGATTCGCCTCAACGTCGGCGTTTTTATGCACAGCCTGTTCCGCCAAGGGGCGTTCGCCGGCCAGACGCCGCGCGACGCCTATTTCGTCAAGTGCGATGCCGAGACCACGACGCAGGACGACATCAATCGCGGGGTGGTCAACGTCGTCATCGGCTTTGCGCCGCTGAAGCCGGCCGAGTTCGTCGTCCTGCAGTTTCAGCAGATCGCCGGGCAGCTTCAGGCGTAGTCGCCGGCCCAGCCCTTTTTTTGAGCGAACCCGCAGCAGCAAGGAGTGGTCATGGCTCAGTTTGTTGTGAATGCCCCACGGCGAGTAGACCCCTATAAGAACTTCAAGTTCCGCGTCAAATGGGACGGGCGCGTCGTCGCTGGCGTCAGCAAGGTCGGCGCCCTCAAGCGCACCACCGAAGTCGTTCGCCATCGCGAAGGCGGCGATCCCTCGTCCAGCCGCAAGTCTCCCGGCCGCACGGAATTCGACGCCATCACCATGGAGCGCGGCGTCACCCACGATCTGGAATTTCAGCAGTGGGCGAATCGCTCGTTTGCCCTCGGCAACGGAGCGGGGGCGGAGCGCTCGGCCAACTTCCGTCAGTCGCTGATCTTGGAAGTGCTCAACGAGGCCGGGCAGGTGGCCATCGCCTACAAGCTGTACAACTGCTGGGTCTCGGAATTTCAGGGCATGGCCGACCTGGACGCCAACGCCAACGCCGTCCTGCTGGAGAGCATCAAGATCGAGTGCGAGGGTTGGGAGCGCGATCCCGAGACGCCCGAGCCGCTGGAGCCGAGCTTCCCGTAGCCCGGTAGCCCCAGATCTGGAGATCTGCGATGCGCCTGCCCGAGGCCGACATCCTGGCGCTGTACGAGCGCTGTCGTCGGTACCCGGCCCTGCAGAGGGCCGTGGTGCTGCTCGACTACGCACGCCTGGAGGCTGCCGTTGCGGGAGCGGCGGCGACGTGGCCGGTCGATCTGCAGGACCTCAGTCTGGGACAGCTCAACGTCGGACTCCTGCGCTTGTACGGCGGGCTGTTCTCGCCTCAGCTGCACTGTCAGGTGCGCTGCCCGGCCTGCCGACAAGAGTTCGAGTTCGAGCTGCCGATCGATGCGCTGGTGCCAGAAGGCTCGCCGGCGGCCGCACCGTGGAGTGAGCGCTTCGGCTTTGCCGATGGCGAGCTTGAGCTGAGGCTGCGACCGCTGACCGCAGCGGACTTCGCAGCCATCGCCGCGGTCACCGAGCCCGAGCTTTCAAGCACGCTGCTTGCCGAGCGGCTGATCACCGGACTGCGCTGGCACGGCAGCGAGCCAGCCCCCCGCCTGACCGGCCCGCACGGCCGCCTACGACCAGATCTGGTGGCGCGCATCTCGGAGAGCCTGGCTCAACAAGATCCGCTGGCGGAGCTGTCGCTGTCGCTGAGCTGTCTTTCCTGCAGCACGGAGTTTTCGGCACCGCTGTCCCCGGCCGACTTCCTATGGGCTGAGCTGGCGGCACAGGCGCGACAGATTTCGTACCAAGTGCATACGCTGGCCAGCGCCTACGGCTGGAGCGAAGGCGAGATCCTGTCGCTCGGGGAGGCGCGTCGCCAGACCTATATGGAGTGGCTGACCACGTGAAGTCGCGTCAGACAGAGGAGACGGGATCGCCGGCCGGGCTGCTGCTGCGCTTGGTCCTGCAGCAGCAGGCCCGGTTGCCCCTGGTGCGGCCCTACCGTCCGTCGCTGTACAGTCCGGCGGCGCCCCCGCCGCCCGCCCCCGAGCCGCGCCGCGATGAGCTGCCCGCCTTCCAGCCGCCGACCGACGTCCCCGACGAGCCGAAGCCGACCACCAAGACCGAGCCCGC
>DAORCZ010000714.1:0-4771 GCA_035345735.1 Pseudomonadota bacterium
AATGCCGGGATGCGCAACCCGAGCCAGGGCGCGAGCCTCGTTGAGAAACCTCAGCTCGATCTCCGGGTCGCGGGCTTGATCCGGGCGGACGACCTTGATGGCGACGCGACGGCCCAGCTTGACATGTACGGCCTCGTAGACCGTGCCCATCCCACCGCTGCCCAGCTCGCGGACTATCCGGTAGTCATCGATCAGACTTTGGATCATCGTCACGCCCCATCCCCATCTTATCAAAGGAACGACGGGTGCTGAGCATGCCGAGCAACCGACATCCCGACGGGAAGACGGGTGCGCAACGCAGAGCGCAGCGGGTGGACGGCCGATGTGAATCAGACCGCGCGGCCGGTCGTCATCCGCCGCTGGGGGAATCGTTTCCGAGGTCCGAAGTCGCTGCTTTGGAACACCGTGCGAACAGTGATCGGAGTCGACCGCAGGCCGTCAGCTCCCCTTGTTGCGCGTCCCCCACAGCGGGATGAGCTGTTCTTTATTTGTCAGCGCATCGGCCAGCGTGTAGCGGTCCAGGCAGCTTAGGAAGGCTTGCTGCGCCTCCGCCAGCGGGCGAATCAGGCCGCAGACCGGCACGATCGGGCAGGTGTTGTGCTCGCTGTCGAAGCACTCGACGAGGTGAAAGTTGGGCTCGGTCTCGCGCACCAGGCGACCGATGCCGATGTCCTCGGGCCGACGCGCCAGCCGCAGCCCCCCGGTGCGACCGCGCTGCGCCTGCACATAGCCCAGCTGCGTCAGGCGATGCGCGACCTTGCTCAAGTGGTGAAACGAGATGCTGTAGGCGCGGCTGATGTCGAGCAGCGACGATGGCTTGCTCTCGTCCGCCGCCGGCTGCGCCGCCAGGTAAAGCAGGATGCGCAGCGCGTAGTCACTGAACATTGTGAGCTGCATCGCCCGACAGTTTATGCTGAAGTGACTCGATGCAGATCCTGGCTGTGCCATACGCGATCGCTCTCGTCGCTGCGGCCGGGCTCTGTCAGCTCTTGCCGGCCGGGCTGCGCCCGCTCTTGCTCGCGCTCCTGAGCTTGGGTGTCTACGCGCTGTTCGGCGGCTGGCAGGCGCTGATCATCGTCGGCCTACTGCTGGCGGTCTTCGGTCTGGCGCAGGCCATCGCCCGCACTTCGCGCACCTCGCCGACCGCGCAGACCCCACCTTGGCCACGGCTGCTGACCGGCCTGGGCATCGCTCTGTGCGTCGGCGTGCTGGCTTACTTCAAGTACGCCGGCTTCCTTGCCCAAGCCGCGCGCGAGCTCGTCGCCCTCCTGCCGCATCGCGCTGCCGCGCCCCCTGCCGAGCCGACGGCCGCCGCGGTCCGGGGGCTGGCCGTACCGCTGGGTATCTCGTTCTTCACGTTCGAGTTCGTGCACTTCTTGGTCGATGTCTACCGTCGGCAGATCTCGCCCCTGCCGGCCGACGCCCCGCCGCGACAGCGCTGCGCTGAGTTCGTCCACTTTGCTGCTTTCGCGCTGTTTTTTCCAACGCTGCTCGCAGGACCCATCAAGCGCTATCAGACCTTTGCCGAAGGCGGACCGGCCAGCCGCGAGGATCTGGCGTATGGCCTGGGGCGCATGCTCATCGGGCTGTGCAAAAAGCTCATCCTCGCCGACAGCGTGGCGCCGTTTGCGCTGCGGCTGTGGGTGCCGGATCAGACGAGCCCTCTTGGGCTGTGGCTGGCGATGTACGCCTACGCGGCCCAGATCTATTTCGATTTTTCCGGCTACTCCGATCTGGCGATCGGCGCTGCTCGGCTGCTCGGCTATCGCGTGCCGGAAAACTTCGACTGGCCCTATCTGGCCCCCGATCTGCCGACGTTCTGGCGACGTTGGCACATCTCGCTATCGAGCTGGATCCGCGACTATCTTTACATCCCGCTCGGCGGCAATCGCGGCGGGTCGCCCCGCGTCAGCGTGAACCTGATCGTCGTCATGGCGCTGTGCGGACTGTGGCACGGACCGGCCTGGCACTTCGTGGTGTGGGGGCTGTGGCATGGGCTGGGGCTGGCGGTGACTCGGCTGTGGCGCGGCGGCGAGCGTCGAACGACTGATCCGGGCGTCGCACCGTCGCGCCTGCGAGCGATCGTGGCGCGGCTGGCGACCTTTCACTTTGTTTGCTTCGGCTGGCTGTGGTTTGCCGCGCCCAGCGTTGAGATCGCGCTGCGTTGCCTGCTGCGGATGCTGCGACTTGCACCCTGATCGCGACGCGGTGTGCTAGCGCTTGAGCACGGCCCAAACCATGTGCGGCGAGTGCTGATGCACGCGGACCATGCGCACCCACAGGAGCGTCATGTGCTCCAGGTGCAGCGCCTGCTCTAGCCCACCGACGTCAAGCGGCTCCCAGCCGAGCTCGGCGATCAGGCCGCCCACCTTCGCCTTGGCCGCTGCATCACGACCGCAGAACATCATCACCGGCTTGACGTCATGACCGGGGAAGACGTTGTTCTCGAAGTTTTCGAAGCCATAGATCGTGAACGCCTTGACCACCTGCGTGTTGGGAAGCTGTGCCTGCAGGCGCTCCGACCCGGACGCCGCGCTGCCCAGCCCGTGACTCAGACCGGGGCCGACGGGATTGGTGCAATCGACAAGGATCTTGCCGCTGAGCTCCCCCGACACGGCCGCCAGGGCCTCGGCCGCCGCGGCAAACGGCGTCGCGACAAACACGACGTCGGCTTCGGCAACCGCCTGGGCCGGGGCCGCCACCTGCAGCTGACCATTGCGGCCAAGCGCCGCCTTGACGCTGTCCGAGTCGGGTCGGTGCGCCGCCAGCGTGACCGTATGCCCGCGCCGCTGCAGCTGATCGGCCAGCGCCGAGCCGACTTGTCCGTAACCAATGAATGCGATCTTCATGCTCAGTTCCCTCAGTCAGGTGGACGGGTTGCTAGCGGCCGAGAGCGGCGATGACTAGCTCGGCGGTCTCGGCGCCCGAGAAGTTCTGCTGGCCGGTGATCAGGTTGCCATCGCGAATGGCGAAGCTGCGCCACAGACCCGCCTGCACGTAGTTGGCGCCCAGAGCCTTGAGCTCGTCTTCGATGCGCCAGGGCATGATGTGCTTGTCGCGCGGCAGAAAACCCATGCCCCACACCGCCTCGTCGGCGAAGTCCTCCTCGACGTTGGCAAAGCCAGTGACCGTCTTGCCGCGGGCCAGAGGCTCGCCGCTCGGCAGCTTGGCGTACTTGAGGATCGCCACGCCATGACACAGCGCCGCGGCGATCTTGCCGGCGGTGTAGAACTCGACGAACTTGTGGTGCAGGTCGGTGGCGCTCTCGAAGCTGAACATCGGCGCCTGCCCGCCCGCGACGACGATGGCGTCAAAGCGCGCAACATCGATGGCCGCGACCGGCTGCGTGTTCTCTACCAAGGCGACGAGCCGCGGCGTGGCGATAAAGCCCATGCTGATCAGATCCGTCGCCGAGTAACCGCTGGCATCGCGCGGGTCGCTCATGCCGTCGGCCTGGCAGGCCCCACCCGCCGGACTGAAGATCTCGACCTCGTAGCCCGCCTCGACAAAGGCGTAGTAGGGGTGGGTCAGCTCCGACCACCAGAACCCCACTGGCCAGCCCGTTGTCGTCGAGACCGCCGGGTTGGCAATGACAATTGCGACACGCTTCTTGCGACTCGGGTGGACGATGTTGGGATCGCGCAGGCTCATGATCGACCTCCAGGTGACTGGGACAGGTGACTGGGACCGGACAGGTGGCAGTGGACCTAGGATCGGTCGCCTGACCCTTGTGCACAATGCAATCTAGGTCAACTCATCCTTTCACCTGGTGCAATCCTCCGTGCGCTGCAGCCGGCCTATCCAGCGACGGGGATCAGCGGCGGGCTATAATGCGCTATGCACATCAGCCTGCTTGCTTGTTCAGGTCCGGGCGCGGCGGACGCGATTGCGCTGTCGGGTCAGATTGCGCTGTCGTCGTGGGCGCTGGTCTTCCTGGTGTTCCTGTCGGCGCTGTTGGTGCCGGCGCTGCGGCGGCGGTTTGGCTGGGGCGGCGTGGCGGTGCTCTTTGCCTGCACGCTGCTGCACCCGGCGCTGATCTTCGGCACGCTGCGTGGCGACTGCGGCTACACGGCGCGCCTGGGGTCACTGATCTTTCTGCCGCTGCACTTTGGGCTGTGCGTCTTTATCGTTTGGCGACGGCGAGTGCGGCAGGCGGCCGCAAGCCCTAGCGGCGCGTAATCGTCACCACGCCCGGCTGCTCGGCAGGTCCCAGGGCATAGACCGGCGATCCGGCGCTGGCGAAGAGCTGCTGTTCTTCCAGGCTGTGCGTCACCCACAGCACCGGTATGGCGAGCCCGCCCAGGACACCTTGCAGGCGATGCAAGAGCGGCTCCCGCGCGGCGAGATCGACGGCGGAGAGTGGCTCGTCGAGCAGGAGGGCCCGCGGCTGCGGCGCCAGGGCCCTTGCCAAGGCCACGCGCTGCCGCTCGCCGCCGGACAATGACTGCACGGTCCGCGGCAGCAGGGCCTCGATGTCGAGCAGCGCGGCGAGCTCAGCGACTCGCGCCTGGCGTGCGGCACGGGGCTGCGCAAACAAGCCATAGGCCAGGTTGGCGGCGACGTTGTGGTGCGGGAACAGCGACACCGCCTGCATGACGTAGCCAATCTGCCGCTCCTCGGGCGGCACCCACAGGCGCGGCTCCCCGGGACGCTGACGCAGCAGCAGGCGCGCCCCCAGCTGGATCTGGCCCTCGTCGGGTCGCAGGTGGCCAGCCAAGAGATCAAGCGTTGTGCTCTTGCCCGCGCCCGAGGGGCCCAGCAGCACGCTCAC
>DAORCZ010000715.1:0-4763 GCA_035345735.1 Pseudomonadota bacterium
TGAACAGGGGACCTAGGCCACAGACGTCTTCGAGCATGGGGCGTCGGTTTGGGGGACAGAAGGCGGGCATCAGCCCGTAGATGGCTCCGAAGCCGGCTCCCACCAGGGCCAGGCCGACGCCGCCGACGATGCTGCCGGCGACCAGCGCCTCGGCGGGCCGGTGTGGGGTGATGCGCAGACGGCCGTCGGGCAGGGGCTGCGGATCGCGCAGGATCAGGCGATCGGTTCGCAGGACGACTGGCTGCCCGTCGGGCAGCGTGGTTCCGGGAATTTCGGATGCCCCGCCGAGCAGATTGGCCCGGCTGTGGTCCTGTGGCGTGATGGCATAACTGCTGGCACCACAGCCCACGGCGAGGATGCCGAGCAGCCCCCAGCACCAGCTCGTGGGGCCAGCCTTGCCCCAGTGTTCCCGTCGGTATTTCGCAGTCAACATACGATCTCCTTAGGCTAAGAGTGAAGCCAGCCGGAGCTGTGTAGGCGGAGCGTTAGGCGCCCTGGCAGGCTCAATTTGAGAGGCTACCCCCGCAATCGGGGCCGCCCCAGCTTTTTCCCCGACCGCTTCTCGTTCCATCGTCGGGCGTGCAGATCGCAGATCTTTGTGGACCGGCGGGCGGGGTGCGCCTAGCTTTGCGGCGTGCTGAAAGTTACGCGTTCCGAGATCCTCTCCATCGCTGAATACGAGCTGATACGTCCCCATTTTCGCGCGCGCGTCATCGCGGAAAAGGTGCCGCGGCGGGTGATCGTGGGGGACTACATCTCGGTGCTGTTTGAAAACCACGACTCGGTGCTGCTGCAGATTCAGGAGATGCTGCGTACCGAGCGCATCACCAGCGAGTCGGCGATTGCGCACGAGATCGAGACCTATAACGACCTCATTGCCGGCCCGGATCAGCTGAGCTTCACGCTGTTCGTCGAGATTCCCGATCGCGAGACGCGCGAGCGCATGCTGGTGGAGCTGGCAGGGCTTGAGACCGCGGTCGCGGTCGAGGTCGATGGCGAGCGCTTCGCGGCGACGCAGGATCTGCCCGAGGCGCACTTACCGACGCGCACCACGGCGGTGCACTACTTCAAGGTGCAGCTCTCGGCGGCGGCCGCGCAGCGTCTGCGCGAGCGGCGCGCTGAAGTGGCGCTACGCGTCGATCATCCGCGGCTTACGCTGCGTCACGGGCTGTCGGCGGCGACGCTTATGGCCCTGGCGGCGGATCTGCGTGACTGAGTCGGTGATGTGCAGCGTGATTGCGCTTGTGTCTGGGCTCGCCCGGAGTCGCCATGTCGGTGGTTGAGGAATATCGCCAGCAGTACGGGTTTCGCGACTGGGCCACGGCGTACTCGCGGCTGCCGCTTTCGGCGGGACAGACCGTGCTGGATTTGGGCTGTGGGGTTGGCGACCAGGCTCGCGACTTGGCGGCCCGCGTGGCGCAGGTCATCGGCATCGATGCCAGTCCCGAGCTTCTGGCCGAGGCTCGACGGCAGGGCGGCGGCCACATCGTCTATCACCAGGCCGAGCTGACTGCGCTTTCGGGCTTGGGCTTGCCGCTGGCCGATGGGCTGTGGTGCTCGTTTACGGCCGCCTACTTCCCGCAGCTAGCGGCGCGACTTGCCGTCTGGAGCCGGCTGCTCAAGCCCGGTGCCTGGCTGGCGCTCGTCGAAGCGGATGACATCTTCGGGCACGTCCCGATGTCGCCGGCGGATGCGGCAATCATCGCCGAGTACTATCGCCAGGCGCTCGACGGGGCGCGCTACGACTTCCACATGGGTCACAAGCTCGTGGCCAAGGTCGAGGGGGCGGGGCTGGAAGTCCTGGAGTCGCGTCGCTTGGCGGATCAGGAGTTCAGCTTCCAAGGTCCGGCATCGGAGGCGGTGCTCGCGGCGTGGAGGCGGCGCTTGTCGCGTCTGTCGGGGCTGCAGGCGCTTTGCGGAGCCGAGTTTTCGGCCTTCTGCGACCGCTTCTTGGCGACGCTCGCCGACCCGCAGCACGCGTCGCAAGCCGCGGTGTACATGGTGCTTGCGCGCGTACCGAGCCGCGCGGTGCGCTAGGGCGGGGGCCGCAGCACCGGGACGGTGGGCGAATCGGCGGGCTTTCCCGTCGTCCGGCCGGTGGGCGTTGTCGGCGGGGGAGCGTCCGTGCGATGCTACCTCTGTGAAGAAGTTGGCTCTGCCTTTCGTGGTGACCACGGCGCTCTCGCCAGCGCTTATCGACTGCAACAAAGAGCCGGCGGCGGTCCCTGCGGATGCGCCCAAGCCGGACCGGGAACGCATCCATCGCAATCCGCCCAAGACGCGGCACCAAACGGATGAGCCGCCCAGCAGTGATGCGAAAGAGGACGAGTCAGGGACGGCCGCGGGCAAAGACAAAGCCGGCGCCCCCAAGCCCACCTCGCCCGAGGCCAAGTAGGCGGGTCGCGTCGCAAGACCGCTCGTCGATTTTGCCGCTGCCCGCCTCCCGGAGCCTTGTATGCGCCGCCCTCGCTCGCCGGCCGCCCCCGTCCTGCCGCCCACCTCGGTCCCGGCCGAATGGCTACGCCGGATCGAGGCCGAGTATCGCTCGCTGGCCGCGACGCAGCACCTGACGCTGTGGCTGGTGCAGGTGGGCGCGTCGCCGGATCTGATCCGCCTGGGGCTGCAGATTGCGGCGGATGAACTTTTGCACGCCGAGCTGAGTCACCAGATCTACCGCGCGGCGGGCGGCACCGCGCTGCCGCAACTCCCGCGCGACGAGCTGGGCCTGACGGCGCCTCGCGAGACGACGCTGGAATCGTCGCTCTTGCAGCACGGCGTGGAGCTGTTCTGCCTGGGCGAGACGGTGGCCGTCCCGCTGTTTTCCGCCTTGCGTCGCCACGCGACGGTCCCCGAGGTGCACCGCGCCCTGTCGCGCATCCTGCGGGATGAGGTTCGTCATCGCGACTTCGGCTGGACCCTGCTCGACTGGCTGCTTGCGGGGCCGCATGGCCCGCGGCTGCGCGCCGAGCTTCGCGCCGAGCTGCCCGCGATGCTGGCGCGCCTGTGGGACAGCTATGCCCCGCTCCCGTTGGCGCTTCCCCCGACCGAGCTGTCCGAGACCGAGCACGCCTGGGGCCTGATGGCGCCGTCCCGCTATGCCGCGGCGCTTTTGCGCTGCTATCAGCGCGACCTGGTGCCGCGTTTTGCCCGCCTGGGGATCTCCTGTCCACCGCCACCGCGCCCGCTGTAGGACGGGGCTGACGGGGGCAGGAACCTATTGCCACAGAGAAACAGCGATTTCAAAAATGAATCGATTAGTTAAATAACATAAATTCATTTGTGTTTATTTGCTAAACATTAACATAGGCCTTCAAAGAGGGGAGTGCCGCTGGCCAATACGGCAGCCGTCCCCGCGCGAGTAGGCGCGCGCGGAGGAGTAGCGAGGGGAGGAATGGCGAGAGGGGGGGAGGAGGAGCGAGGCGAGGCGGGAGAGGTGCGACGGGCTTAGAAGTCGAGCGAGTCGAGGGCCTTCTTGAAGCGGCCGGCGTGCGACTTCTCGGCCTTGGCCAGCGTCTCGAACCAGTCGGCGATGTCGTTGAAGCCTTCCTCGCGGGCTTCCTTGGCCATGCCGGGGTACATCGTCTCGTACTCGTGCGTCTCGCCGGCGATCGCCGCCTTGAGGTTCTTTTCCGTCGAGCCGATCGGCAGGCCGGTCGCCGGGTCGCCCGCCGACTTCAGGTAGTCGAGGTGGCCATGCGCGTGGCCGGTCTCGCCATCGGCGGTGTCCTTGAACAGGCCAGCGACATCCGGGCGACCTTCGACATCGGCGATCTTTCCGAAGTACAGGTAGCGGCGGTTGGCCTGCGACTCGCCGGCGAAGGCGGCCTTGAGGTTGTTGTGGGTCTTGGTGCCTGCAAGCTGCTTGGTCATGGCTGGGCTCCTTGGGTTGTGGGTCGGTTGCAGATTGGGTTCAGAACGTCGTTGAAGGCCCGCTGTGCGGCCTCGGACGGGCTCTCGGCCTCGCGCTGAGTCCGGCAACGGGGGCGATAGGTAGGCTGAACAGCGGGTCCATGTAAAAGCGAAAATCGTCGCCGGATCAAGTCTCTTGCGCGGGGATCGCTGGCTGGCTGGCGCGGTCTTCCCGCTCGGCGGCGGCTCCGGCTGCGGCGGTGCGCAGGACCAGCAGAAACTCGCTGTTGCCGGCCGGTCCCAAGATTGGCGATCCGGTCACTCCGACCGTCGCACAGCCCAGAGCCTGCGCCGTCTGCAGGCAGCGCTCGATGCACTGCTGATGCAGCACCGGGTCGCGCACAACGCCGCCCTTGCCGACCTGTCCCTTGCCGACCTCGAACTGCGGCTTGACCAGGGTGATGATCAGGCGCCGGCCGGGACCGACGGCCTCGACCAGTCGCGGCAGGATCAGCGTCTGCGAAATAAACGACACATCGCAGACCGCCAGGTTCGGTGCAAAGGGCAGGGTGGTCGGGTCGAGATAGCGGGCGTTCACGCGATCGATGGCCACGACGCGGGGGTCCGAGCGCAGCGACCAAGCCAGCTGACCGTAACCGACATCGACGGCGCAGACCCGTGCCGCCCCGGCCTGCAGCAGACAGTCGGTGAAGCCGCCGGTGGAGGCGCCGACGTCCAGGGCCTCGCAGCCGACGATCTCGGGCAGCAGGCCGAAGTAATCCAGCGCGTGACGCAGCTTGAGTCCCCCGCGCGAGACATAGGGCAGCGCCTCGCTGCGTAGACGTAGCTCGGCGGTCTCGGCGACCTTGAGGCCGGCCTTGGTCTGGACCTGGCCGTTGACCTCGACCTGGCCG
>DAORCZ010000716.1:0-4761 GCA_035345735.1 Pseudomonadota bacterium
GAGAACCAGCGTCGCGCCGTTCATGTAGCTGTTGCGATCCGAGACCAAAAACGCAACGACCTCAGCGCACTCGGCAAACGTGCCAGGCCGACCAAGGGCGCAGTTGCGCAGGTATTCCTGCAGCCGTCCTTCGGGCAAGTTGGCGCTGACGCCGCCTTCCAAGATCCCCGGCGCCAGGCAGTTTACGGTGATGCCGTAGCGCCCGATCTCTTTGGCCAGCGACTCGGTAAAGCCCTTGAGCGCGGCCTTGGCGGCGCTGTAGTGCACGGGGGCCTGCATCATCTTCACCCCCGCCAGCGAACTGATGTTGAGGATGCGTCCATAGCGCCTGCGAATCATGCCGCGCATGACCGCCTGCGTCGTCAGGAACGCGCCTTTGACGTTCACGCCCATCACTTGATCCCAGTCGGCCTCTTCCATCAGCGCGAGCGGCACCACCTGACCGACTCCCGCGTTATTGACCAGAATGTCGATCCGTCCAGCATCGGCTTCGAGGCTCTTAGCCAGCCCCTGCAGCCCTTCCCGATCGAGCACCGAGATGGCGTGTGCCCAGCCGCGCACACCCTGTTCCCGGATGCCCTGTAGCGTCTCTTCCGCCTCGCGCTCGCCGCGTCGATAGACGAAGGCGACATCGGCCCCCTCGCGCGCCAACGTGAGACAGATCGCCCGCCCCAGCCCGCGCGATCCACCCGTCACCAACGCGACGCGCCCCGTAAGGAGCCCCATCAGCGCAGAACTTTCAGCTTGGCGCTGGCCGTGCCCGCCCCGTGGGGGGCATTGGTTGCCCAGGCGGGAACCGGCGTCCCGGTGCCGCGCGCCGCCCCGCGATGAAACAGGTTAAAGCCACAGGCCGGCATGATGCGCCCATCGGCCTGCGGGTAGTGGTGACAGCACTTGCGCAGCCGCTCCAGATCGAAGTCGTGCGGGTCCATGTAGTGATGGATGAAGATCGACTTGGCCTGCCCCTCACCTATGCGGATCGCTTCCTTGGTATCGAGCGCGCGGGCCGGGAACATGGTGTCCAGCGAGCGCCGCAGAGCCGCCAGGATCTCGGGACCGCGCTCGATCTCGTCTTCGCGGGCGTAGACCTCGTGGATGACCTCGTGCAGCGTGTCGTGCATCTCGGGTGTCGAGGGCAGCGTCGCAGACGAACGCAGCAGGTTGCCGTGGCGCCGAAAGTCCGTGAAGCGCGGAAATGGCAGGTGACTGCCATCGTTGAGTCGCAACAGATAGGTCAGTGACACGCACTGTGGGTGCGAGCAAGGCAGCGGCGCGAAATCACTCTTGCGCACCAGCCCGCCACTCTGTTCATCGATGGCGCGGATCAGGCCGGGGATGGTCAAGCGGTCGCTGGGGTTGTGAGCGAAGCGACCGCCGCCCTGGCCGGTGTGCGCCATCGGCTGAAAGTTCAGCGACAGGAAGTGCGGCTCGTTCAAAAACAAGCGAACCGCATCGCCGATCTGATGCTCGTTCACGCCGCGCACCGCGACGAAGATCATCTGTGTGGGAATGGCTAGCTCGCGCAGCACGCGCAGCGCATCCGCTTTTTCTTCCGTCAGATCGCGACCGCGGATCAGCTGATGCGATTCCGCAGAAAAGCCGTCTAGCTGCAGGCCGACATAGGCCCCGCTGTCCTTGAGCGCACGGGCAAAGCTGGGATCGCGACCGAGGCGCAGACCGTTGGTGATCAGCACCACGCGACCGATCTGCGGACGGCTGGCGATGCGAATAAGCTCCAGGATCTGCGGGTGGCTGCTCGGCTCGCCGCCGGACAGCGCCACCGATTCGCACTGCCCTTCTTTGGCAATGAGGTCATCGATGATGCGCGAAAACGCCGCTGGATCGAGGTGCGTCGAGTACTGGTTGTCGACGATGCAGATCGGGCACTCGAGGTTGCAGTGATCAGTGACCTCGATGATCGGCAGGCAGGTGTGCTGTTCGTGATCGCTGCAGGTACCGCAGTCGGTGGGACAGCCCGCCTGGGCAGGCTGGCTGAACTGCAGCGGCTCGGTGCCGGCGCGGGCGTAGGCATAGGCCTGGACGTAGTAGTCGGCGTCTTCCGACACCAGGGCTTCCGACGGACCGCAGCGCGCACAGTTCTTCTTGAAGAACACCTGACCACCGCGCAGCACGACCTCGGCTTCGAGTAGCGCCATGCAGCCGGGACAGGTGGACGTCGTGCGCTTCCACAGCCAGTCGCCGACGTGTCCAGCCGGCACCTTGGCGCGCTCCAAAAAGCTGCGCTGATAGGCGGCGGCATCATTCGATACGGGGCGCTCGGTCGGCCCACAGGTCGGGCAGCGGATGAGGCCAAAGACCTGGCCATCGCGGATCACGATACGTGCCTCGCGTCGCGCCGCACACGAGGGACAGCTTAGAAACTCATGGGCCAAAAACAGGTGGGGCCGATCGGGGCGGGCCGGTACCGGACCGCAGCTTGAACAATCCATGGGTCGCCTCAGAGGCTAGGTGCCGCGTGGCGCGGACCATATCGACCACCCCTGCTGTGAACAAGCGGAAACGTGGTAAGACGCAGCCCGCATGAGGTACCTCTTGCTCGATCGCATTACCGCGCTGTCTCCGCCGGAGATCGCGACGGGGATCAAGTGCGTATCGCTGGCTGATGACGTGTTCATGGATCACTTCCCAGGCCATCCGGTGATGCCCGGCGCGCTGATCATCGAATCGCTGGCGCAGCTTGGCGGCGTACTGATCGAAGCGACGATGCGGACTCGGGGGCGCGACGATCTACACGCGCTCCTGACCATGGTGGACCGCGCGCGTTTTCGCAAAATGGTGCGCCCCGGCGATCGCATCGAGCTAGAGACTCACGGGATCAACGCCAGCGAAGACGGCGGTCGCGTGCGCGCTGTGGCGCGACTCGATTCCGAGATCGCCGCAGAAGCCGAGCTGACCTATGTCTTTGCGCGCGTGACGCAGCCCGGCTTGCGACAGAAAAGACGCGAAGTGCTGAACGTCTGGCTCACCGGATCGGCTGAAGGCGCGGCCGAGTCCACTGACTGAGATCCGCCGTGGCCAGGCGCAGCGTCTATGTCGCTGGTGTAGGCGCGGTGACCCCGCTGGGACGAGACTGGCCAAGCAGCGCGGCGCGACTGGCGCAGGGCCACAGCGCGATTGCTCCCGTGACCCGCTTTGATGTCAGCGACTTTCCCTGCACCGTTGCTGCGACGATTGATGGCGAGGTCGATTCGCTGCCGGGCTCACACCCCGGCGATCGCCGCGTGACCTTGGCGCAAATCGCAGCACACGAAGCATGGCAGCGAGCAGATCTGCCGCGCCCCTTGCCCGCGTCCGCCGGCCGGCTGGGCGTGTTCATCGGTGCTGAGTCAGGGCGAGCTTCCCTGGCCACCATTTTGGCGGTGGCTCGCGCCGCGGGCGGGGGCGCGGTTTTTGATCACGCAGCATTTGGCGAGCGGGCCCAGGCGCTGGCCTCGCGCATCGATGCTTCGACGGTGTCGCCGGCTGCCGTGGCCTCTCAGCTAGCCCGCGAGTATGGCGCGAGCGGCCCGGTCCAGACCTTGTCCCTGGCCTGCGCGTCTGCTGCCGCCGCGATCGTCGAAGCGACGCGCGCGATCCGTTTGGGCGTCTGCGATGTGGCGCTGTGCGGCGGCGTGGGCGCGGATGTCGATCCGCTGATGCTGGTGGGATTTGGCAAGCTATCGGCGCTGTCGGCGCGCGGTCGCTCGTGCCCCTTTGACTTGCGCCGCGACGGTTTTGTCGTCGGTGAAGGCGCCGCGATGATCGTTCTTTCCAGCCAGCCCGGCCCGGGCCACATCGAAGTCGCCGGGGTTGGACGCAGCCTGGATGCCTACCACCTGACCAAACCCGATCCGCAAGGCGACGGCAGCGTGCGCGCCATGCAGGCCGCGCTGTCCGATGCGGGTCAGCCGCGCATCGACTACGTGCAAGCGCACGGCACTTCGACGCGCATCAACGACGAGATCGAAGCCATCGCCCTGCAGCGGGTCTTCGGCCCCCAGACGATGGAGCTACCGGTGAGCTCGGTCAAAGGCGCGCTGGGACACTGGATTGCCGGTGCCGGCGCGATTGGTTTTCTGTGTGCGTACCAAGCCCTGCAGCACGGCGTGCTGTTGCCGACGGCCGGACTGGTCGATCCGGATCCAGCCTGTGCGCTGCGGCACATCGTAGGCGTGGCGCAGGAGGGCAAGGTGCGCGCTGCCCTGGTGAACGCGCTGGCCTTCGGCGGCGTCAATGCCAGCCTGGTCCTGCGTCGAGGCGCAGCATGAGGGACGCACCCCCGGTTTTTCTGTGCGGGGCTGGTGTGCTAGGCGCCCACGGATCCGGCTATGCCGGCCTGGCCCGCGCCATCGCAGCGGGGACGCGTTGGGCACGCCCCTCGCATCAGCTTGCACAGTCGCACCCTGGCACCTTCGCGGCTGAGATCGATCCGCTCCCTGAACCTGCCGACCCGGCCGAGCGGCGGGCCCGATCCCTGATGTCGCGGAGCGCCGTGCTCGCGAACTTGGCGACGCAGACCTGCCTGCGACAGGCGCGCCCCAGCCTGCCGAACTGCGAGCTTGGATTCTATCTAGGCGTCGGAGCGTCGGGTGGCGGCATGGATCAGCTGACCGCCATGCTGCAGGCCAGCCTGAAAGACGGACGGCTGTCGTGGGAGCGGTTTGGCGACGCGGGGCTGCGAGCCTGCAATCCGCTGTACGCCTTTTCGCTGATGAACAACTTCACGCTCTGCCACAGCGCGATCCTGCAGGGCCCAGCCGG
>DAORCZ010000717.1:0-4756 GCA_035345735.1 Pseudomonadota bacterium
TAAGTGGCGTACGCCGCTTCATCACTGTGCATATCCCCGCGACGGTGGTGCTGGAGGATGCCTGGCTGGAGAGATGGAAGACCCAGCTGGGACAGAAGACCGCGCATCCGCGACGGACGCTCGACGAGGTGCGGCGCGTGCCCAGCGGCGGCGTGGCCATTCGCTGGGAGGTGGAGAACGTCTCCAAGCTGTGGCTGATGACGATCCTAAAAGAGCTGCTGCCGACCCTCCCCCGCCGTGCCGGAGAGCCAGCCTGAGGCGATGATGACCGACGAGCACCTTGTCATCTACCAGCGCGCCCACAGCTTCCTGTCACAGTTCCTGATCCCGGGACAGGCCGACGAGCACCTGGCACTGCTCTTGTCGCTGCGCCCGCAGCCCGCCGACTATGCCCTGGTCTTTGTGCCCAGCGTCGTCGAGCTTGCCCAGGCCACCTATTCAGCGATGTGGGCCTCGCCGCAGCCGCTCCAGCCTGCGCCTGATCAGACGCTGGTCGAACTGCAGGTAGCAACTGCGCAGGAACTCCTCGACGGCACCGGCGCCGCCAGCGAGTTTCCCGGAGGCTACGTCGGCATCGCCCACCTCCTGCGTCCCGAACGCTACTGGCTGTGTTTTCGCTTCGGCGCCCCCGGTGTGCGCGGCTCTATCTTCTACGATGGCCTGGTGGCCCTCGACGACCGCCTCATCTGGCTGCCCAAGCCCTGGCGCTGCCTCCGCCCCCAGACTCCGCCCGCCTTCTCAATCGCCAGCCACTTTGACGACTAAGAAGGTGTTTACATATTAGTTCCCCGCGCGCCGACCCATGACGAGCCGGCGCGACGTTCAGGTCATCGCGCTACGGCAGGGCGGGCAGCGCATCGATGGCTGCCAGGATCGCGTCGCGATTTGTTTGGAGTAGCGCATCCATGAGCGCGAGCAGCTGCGTACGGAAGGGCTGCATGCGCGCGTCCGTCCGCACGAAGTGGGCGGTGCTGTCAAACGTCCAGTCCAGGCGAAAGTCCGGCCCCTGGGCGGCCAGCTCGGTGCGCAGGTGGCTCAGCGTTCGCCCATATTCCGTTCGCTGTCCCTGGGCCAGCTGCAGGATGCCCTGCAGACAGATCAGCACCCCCTTCATGCGCGGCTGGGCCTTCGGAATCGCGCGTTCGATCAGCTGTCGCGCTTCTTCAAAGTGCCCGACCTGCAGCAGCGATTCCGCCAGGTTGGCCAAGAAGCCAAGGTCCTCTGGATAGCGCGCCGCATGATCGCGGTGGATGGCAATCACCCGCTCGGTGTCAAACATCCGTTCTTGGAGGAGCCAGACTACGCCGCCGTATGTCCCATGATTCTTCGGATCGGCGGCATAGGCAGCGAGAGCCGACGCGGTGGCGCAGGCGCGATCTTGAAGTTCCAGGCAGACCTCGGCGAGTTCCAGCATGGCTTGCCCGTACGATCCAGCTCTGCGCAGTCGGGCATACACGGCTGCCGCCGCGCGCAAGCAAGCCTGCGCGTCCCGCCGCAGCGCTTCGCGCCCGCTGCCCTCGGCTAAGTCGGCTTGCCGTCGCCGGGTCAGCGCTAGCTGATACTTCAGGTTTGCCCACGGCTCCGGAGATCGCTCTGGGGAAACAACCAGCAAGCCGTGCTGCAGCGCATCCGCCGATTCGGATGCCAGGGGCGCGCGACGTTCTGGCAGCGCAACCAACGATGCGCGGTACAGCGTGATCCCCAGCTGTAGCTGCAGATCCGCCCGCTGCCCGGGCAGAGACGCCTGGGTGTATACGCTCAGCGCATCGCGGTAGGCGGTGGCGGCGTTTTCTAGGAGGGAACGCGCCTGCTCTAGATCATCGCCTCGCACCCGTGCGCGCAGATAGACAGCCTGGTAGCTGCGCAGAAGCGCCCAGGGCAACGGAGCCACCTCGCGCGGAATGCGTCGCGCGGCGTTCTGCAGCACGGTCAGGATGCTCGCCGAATCCTTCAGGGCCGCATACAGCTGGGCCGCGCGATAGGAATGCTGCAGCAGCTGTTCGGCCTGCGTCAGGCTGCGCACCGCTTGTGGCTCCGTATCGGAATCTCCGCCGGAATCGATCCCGGCAAAGCAGGCGGCACTCTGCGCAATCTCGCCCAGCACGAAGGGCAGCAGGCAGCGCTCATCAGGCTGGCTGAATTCCCCACGACGACGCTTGGCCACCCACGTTTCCAGAGCATCCTGCACCTGCGACAGCGGGATTCCGTACTGTTGCGCCCACCCCCCCATCGCTTCATCGATCGCAGTCGGTCGCGACGATTCCGTTCCGCGCATCGGGGGCTGGCACGCAAAGACCGCATCGCGCAGAAACAGACTGACCGCGGCATCCGATAGGAAGACGGACTGCCCCACCTTCGCCATGCGCAGCAGCACCGGGGGACCGCCCATCCTTTCGGGCACCAGAATCCGCCCTCCCACCGGCTCAAAGATCTGCCAACCGGGCTCGCTGACTCTGACCTCGACGATCTGCCCTCGACGGTATGGGGGCTCGGTCTGGTTCAGCTTGAAGCGGCCATCGGCCTGCGTAAAGACGAAGCGCTGCATGCCGCTCAGCCACACCATGCGACCGCTGACCGGGTCCACCTGCCCCGATTCCGAAACGCGCACAACGCGGCCGATGACTTCCAAAGACTCGGTCTGCGCATGCGCCAGCGCAGGGAGCACGGCCATCAGAATCGCCGCCGGAATCAATCTGCCCCAGTTCATACAGCCCCCTCTCCGTCGCAGATCGCAGCAATCGCTGTGCCAGTTTGCCCGCAAACGGCGTGCGGTCGCCGAGCAGACAGGGAGCCGACAGCTCTGCGCCCTGCCGCGCGGCCGACGAAGACAGCGAGGCCGGCCACAGCGCTCAGCGCCAGCCGACCCCGGTACCGATGTTGTTGCGCGTCGCTAGCGCTCGCTGGCTGGCTCGAAGAGCTGGCGGCGAGCCTGGGCGAGAATCTTCTGGGCGTCGGCGCGCTGCATGCGGCGCTCGGGCGCCAGTAGGTAGTAGCGCAAGCTTAAGCCGGCAAGCTCACCCAGCGATGACAGCGACAGACCGGCGAGGAGTTCGGGGGCCAAGCGCGCGGGAAGTGCGAGCAGCCCATGGCCGGCCGCAGCGAAGGCCCGCAGGGTCTCGTAATCGTCGAGTTCAGCGACGACGCGCACCGTGATCTCGTGCAGCGCCAGCCACTCGTCCAAGCGCTCGCGCAGGGCGCTGCCGCGACCGGGAAGCAACATCTTCGCCCCGTGCAAAGACTGCGGGAAGCCGGCCTGATGCTCGGCGAGAAGCTCGGCCGAGCCGTAGATCGAAATACCACTTTCCCCGACGGTGTGGCTGTAGACATGCAGCGACAGGCCGGAAGGCGGTGCCTGCTCGGACAGGATGAGGTGTAGCGCACCCGCCGCCATGTGATCCAAGAGCTCCTCCAGGCTGCCGCTCTGCACCGCGATCGGCCCGGCCTCCGCCGAGCGCAGCACCGGCTCGACGAGGCGCTGTACCAAAAGCCGCGGCACACTACGCACGACACCGATGTGCAGCGCGGCACGCGGCCTGACGTCCTTCCCCTGCACGAGATCCGAGAGCTCGCTCCCGACGCGAAAGATCTCGTCTGCGTATTGCAAAATATCGCGCCCTAGTGCGGTGAGCGATAGTGCACGACCACTGCGTAAGAACAGCTCGCCCTGCAGCTGTTCTTCCAGAGAACGAATCTGCGTGCTCAGCGTCGAATGCGACAAGCGAAGCTGCTCGGCTGCTCGCGATAGGCTGCCTTCGCGGGCGACTCGCCAAAAATAGTAAAGATGATGATAGTTTAGCCAATTAAGACCATTTTGAGACATGGTTTCCCCCCTGTGGTTCCGTGACCAATCCAGCATCGCTATGTTGGCGAATTCCGTGACAAGAATCGCCAATCGGTCCTGGGGTTAGACCCGCAGCGGCAGGGGCGAGGAACGGTCGGGGTTACTACCCATTTGCGAGAATATTTGTGGTTATGACTCCGGTGTAAGTGTGCATATTTACAATCAAAAATAGGCAAACGACCGCAACCGCCCGCGCCGTGGGCAGACGGGATTGCGGGAGAGCACAAACAAACGAGGACAGGGACGAGATGTCCCAAGATTCCAGAGGGGAATTACGGGCTAGAAGCGGCCGCGCAGGCGCTCTTTGGCCGGCAGGATCTCTAGGCAGGTGGTCCAGTAGCCGGTGGCGATGGTCTCGATGAACTCTTCCGGCAGGGCTTCGGTGCGCATCTCGTGGCAGAGGCGCTCGTGATCATAAGCGACGAGCCGCAGCGTGACCGAGATCGCGCGACTGGCAGGCGGACGCAGCAGCGCAGAGGCGGCGTTTTCGGTCGGCTCGGGCTGTGGCACGTCGAGGAGCGCGTACCAGACCCCGGTCTGGCCATCGTTGGCCGGACGGCCAATCGCGCCCACGTTGACCACCAGCCCCCCACCTAGCTCGGCCGGCAGCTTTCGCACCCAGGGAATCCCGGTGTGGGTGACGAGCAGCACATCGGCCGCGTGGGCGGTCAGCAAGCGGCGCAGGAAGGCGTCCGAGCTTGTCGTCTCCCACAGGAATTCGTTCACCTGCCGGGGCGAGCCGTGCGCCATGTGTACGCGATAGCCGCCCCAGTCGCGCCGCAGCGCCGCCGGCAGATCGCGCAGGTAGGGCAGCCAGCGCTCCGAGGTCTTGCCCTGGGTATAGGCGTAGGAGATCCGGGCGTAGTGATTGTCGCGCGGGTCGCTGTAGCCACAGGCGCAGTCGGCAAGCTGGTG
>DAORCZ010000718.1:0-4755 GCA_035345735.1 Pseudomonadota bacterium
CCGGGGCAGCACGTCACGGGCGGCGTGCGCTTCCAGGCCTGGCAGAGCACACCGATGGGATTCTGTCCCGGCTGCATCATCCAGTACGTGGTCTCTGTCGAGGGTCTGGGGCCGGTCGGCTGCATGAACACCGTCAGCGTGTACGGTCCCTTCCCGGGGCAGAGCGACACGGCAACCTTCGCTTTCGACGCGCCGCTTTCGCCCGGGCGCTATCGCATGTACTCGGGGCTGACCCTGCAGTTCGGCTGCGACGGCACCGTGGCGGGCGGCCCCGACATCGGCGAAATCTTCGTGCAGTAGCTGCGTCTTAGCCGCCGATAAGCCCAGCAATTTCCGACGCCAAGCCGCGACAATCGCCCACCTCTTCAAGTAAAGTAAAAGAGGCCCTCTGTCGCTGTCGTCCAGCCCCTTCTGGCTGGAGGCGCGCGTCGGTTCCGGTATCGGGACGCCCGTCGGGCCAGGTCATCGACCCGCACCCATGGACGTTGGCAGCTACCACATCGAGAGCCCGATCTCTGAGACGCCGCTCGGCGCCTTGTATGCCGGTGTAGCCCACAGCGGTGGGCAGCCTGTGCTGGTCTATCGGCTCCGTCCTGGCCTCGATCCGGCGAACGCCGCTCGGCTGCCTGCCAAGCTGCAAGCGCAGATCCGCCTGTTGCGAGAGGCGCGCGTGCCGGGCTTGCCAAAGCTGCTCGATGTCGGACGGCTGCCCGACGGAACTCTGTATCTCGTGTGCTCGGCGAGCTCCGTCGCGCCCCTGGTCAGCGTCGTCGCCCGGCATCGTCAGACCGGCACCTCGCCCGATGCCCTGGCGATCGAGATCGGCCAGCGCGTCTCCCGCACTCTGGCGCGCGCGCATGCCGAGGGAGTGTTTCACCTCAGCCTGACCCCTGCCCAGCTCCTGGTCGCGGAGGACGAGCAGAGCGAGGAACGCGTCTTTCTTTTGGGCCTGGGGCTGGCGACGCTGCTGCAGCGGATCCAGGCCAGCGACTGGCCCGACGAGAGTCGTCAGTACGCCGCGCCCGAACAGCGTCAGGCGAGGGGCACTGCGCCGGCTGGGGCCGCCGATGTGTATGCCTTGGGCGTGCTCCTGGCTCAGCTCCTCTCGGAGCGCAGCGATCTGCAGGTCCTGCTCTCGCAGATGCGGGCGACCGACCCCGCGGCCCGGCCGAGCATGGCCGAGGTCTCAGCCCAGCTGCAGGCAACCCAGCCTAGCCCGGTTGCGTCGCTGCCTGCCGCGCCTGAAAAGCCGATTCCGAGCAGCCCCAAGCGGGCCAGCCGGCCCAGCCGCGATGTGCTGACGCCTCCCTCGCTCGCCGTCGAGGATGGCGGGTTTACGCAGGCCGAGTCGCTGCTCGGTGTTCGCGCACCGTCCGGCGATCCATCGCGTCCAGGTGACGAAAGCAGCCGCCCACCGGCTGCGGCCGGCGCGGTCGCTCCCAGCGCGGACGCTAGCTCGGCCACGGGCGATCGCATCGGTGCTCTGTTCGGCAACTTCCGCGTCGTGCGCAAGCTGGGCGAGGGCGGCATGGGCGTGGTCTACGAGGCCGAGCACCGAAAGATTGGCCGTCGCGCCGCCGTCAAGCTGCTGCACGGTCGCTACGCCGAAAGCGACGCCTTTGCTCGCCGCTTCCTCAACGAAGCCCGCGCCGTGAACATCGTGCGTCACCCCGGGCTCGTCGAGATCTTCGAGTTCGGCAAGCTCCCCGACGGCACGCTGTTCTACATCATGGAGTATCTCGAAGGCGAGGCCCTGGACCGTCGCATCGAGAACCGCCAGGGCCCCTTCGCCGAAGAAGAAGCCATCCGCATCGCCGTCCAGATCGCGCGCGCCCTCGCCGCTGCGCACGAAAAAGGGATCGTCCACCGGGACCTTAAGCCGGGCAATGTCATGTTCGTGCCCGATCCCGTGAACCCGGGGCTGGACTGGGTGAAGATCCTCGACTTCGGCATTGCCAAGGTGCGGGCGCCGCAGACCGGGACGGTGACCGATCCCGAAAAACCGGGTGACGAGACCGGCCAAGGCATGCGGCTGGGGACGCCGCTTTACATGGCGCCGGAACAGCACGGCGGGGCGGAAGACGCCGATGGCCGGGCGGACGTGTTTTCGCTCGGCGTGATGCTCTATGAGCTCTTGGCGGGGAAGACGCCGTTTCGCAGCAACTCGCTGAGCCTGCTCGTCGCCAAGCCGCCGCCGATTGAAAAGCTGAACCCGCGCGTGCGACCGCAGCTTGCAGAGCTGGTGCGGCGCATGATGGCGATGGAGCCCGAAGGTCGCCCGAGCATGCGCGAGGTCGAGGCGCAGCTTGCTCAGCTACTCGCCCGACCGCGGCGCTCGCGGCGCACGGGGCTGTTGCTGCTGGGCGCGGCGATGACTTGCCTGGCCCTCCTGCTGCTGGGCGTTTGGACGTGGCAGCGACGGGCGCCATCCCCGGCCGAGCTGCGGGCACAGGCGCTGGCCACCTTGCAGGCCGCGCTCTCTGGCACGGAACCCAGCTTGCAGGGGCTGGCCGCTTCGGCCATTGGCCAGAGCCATGACCTCGACGCAGCTAGCCTGCTTCGCCCGCTCTTGAGCCAGCCGGGGATCTCCGGCACCGTACGCGAAGCCGCCGTTCGTGCACTGTCAGAGCTTGGTGACAACGAGGTGCAGAGCACGCTCTTGCAGCTGCTGCCGCGCGAGGCAACTAGTCAAGGATCCTTGACGATTGCGGTGGCTTCGGCCCTGGCTCAGCTGCAGCATCCGCGCGGTCTGGAGTCGCTTCGTCAGGCTCTGGCCACCGGCGATGAAATCCTGCGCGTACAGGCCGCGCTGGCGCTGCTGGAGCATGCCGATTTTTCGGGCAGCGAGCTCCTATGGTCGCGCATTGGTCACGGCGGCACGGTGAGCCGGACCCTGACCGCCGTGCTCGGGCGACTGGCGCTGTCGGGTGACGAACGAGCCCGTGGCCGCTTAGCCGAGGAGTTTGCCCGCCTGCCCGCGGGCGAGGCGCGAATCTACGTGGCCTATGCGCTGGCCCGTCTGGGGGATGGCGCGGCGCGCGCGTTTCTTCACCAGCTGGAGAGTCGCCCCCTGTCGGACGCCGTCCCTGCCAAGGCCGGCTCGCAGCCGCGCGAAGATCGACTGAGCGAGCTCAGCGATCGCCTGCTGGCGGTACGTCTGCTCGCTTCCCTTGGCACCTCGGAGCTGATCGAGCCGGGGCCGACCCGGTCCTGGGTGCTGAGCGTGGCCACCGATCCCCATCAGCCCGACGCTCGGCGCGAGCTCGCCCTGGCTTCCCTGGGCGATAGCGGCGATGGAACGCTGCTGCCCGTGATCGGCGAGGTGCTAAGCGCTCGTGGTCGCAGTCCGCGCCTGGCGATTGCCGCTGCGGGGGCGATCCTGACGCTGCTCGCCGGCGAGCCCGGGCGACTCGCTGAGCAGAGCCTGCGCTGGGCGCGCTCAGCCCTAGGCAGTGACAGCGTCAGTGCGCGCGAGCTAGCGGTCTTGGCTCTCGGTGAGCTCGATGACCCCGCGACGATCGGTCAGCTGGGCCAGGCGCTGCGCGATCGCGAGGCGCGGGTGCGGCGGCAAGCGGCGCTGCAGCTGGGCGGCAAGCGGCAGGTCTCGGCCCTGCGTGAGCTCCGCACCGCGCTCAGTGATCCCGATACGCAGGTGCGCCTGGCTGGTGTGGAGGCGACGGCCAAGCTGCTGCGGGCCCTGCGCAAAGCCGACCCCAGCCAGGGGAGCGACAAAGAAGCCGAGGCCGCGCTGCACGACTTCCTGCAGCAGCCGGGAGATGCCTCAAGTGAGCTCGATCGCGTGCTGCGGGCCGGCCTGCTGTTTCAGCTTGGCGATGATCGGCGCAAGGCCAGCCTCGTCGCGGGCCTGTCGGCAAAAGATCCTCTCGTCCGCAAGCTGGCGATCGGTCTTTTGATCGGCGGCAGCAGCGAAGATCGAACGATCGAGCGTGCGTTGGCAGATAGCGATCGCGCGGTTCGTCTTGCCGCGGCGCTGCACCTGGCCGAGCGCGGCCATCCCCAGGGCATCGTGGTGCTGCGCGGCTTTGTCGCAGGTGGTGAAGTCGATGGCTTGACCGCTTTTAGCGCCCTGCGCCGCTTGCAGAAAGACAGCCCGCCGCCGCCGGGCCTGGCGACGCTGCTATCAACCGCCGAGCTGGTCGTGCGCTACGCGGTGGTCGACGTGCTCGCCGATCTGTCACCCGACCTGGCGCTGCCGCTTTTGCAGCTGGCCAGCATCGATCGCGCTAGCGTCGTGCGGCGACGAGTCCTGGCGGTCGCCGCGGGCTTCTATCGCAGCAGCAAGCAGGCGGGCTTTGTCGAGATCCTTGCCGGTCTGCGCGGCGATCCGGACGTCATCGTCCGAGCCTACGCCGCCCAGCTGCTGGCTGAGCTGGGACCGCGGGCGGTGCGTTCGATCGCAAAGACTGCGACCGAGCCGAGCAACGTCCCGAGCCCGCGGAGCGACAGCAGCCCTCCGGCTGCCCTGCCGAAAAACGAAAACGGGGTTCGCGCCGACGGAGGGACCCCTGGATCTGGCGCGATCCCGGCCGCCAACGGCCAGCTATTTCTAGAAGGCGAGGAGCTGGTGCGGGCCCAGATCGACCGCGGCCCATCGAGCATCGTATCGGACAAGCCGATCACGCTGCCGCCCGGCCGCCACGTCCTGCGCTATCTCGGTGGCCAGCAAGAGTTCACGCTGGGCAGTGGCCAGACGCTGCGACTGCGCATCCCGGTGCGCCTGAGCGATCAGCTACT
>DAORCZ010000719.1:0-4740 GCA_035345735.1 Pseudomonadota bacterium
GGGCAGCCACACCGAGGAGTGGGGGAAATGTCGGTACCGATGTTTGTCGGAGGTGTTGCGCAGATGATGGAGATCGCTGCCAACAGCGCAGCTCCCATGATCTCGGGGATCCAGACTGCCAGTCCGTGGGCTGCGTACGCCGGTGAGGGGGCCGCGTCGCTCATGGGAGGCAGCGGAGCCGGGGCCGGGGCCGCCGCAGCTGGTGGGGCGGCTGCCGAGGTCGGGGCCGGCGCCGCAGCTGGCGCGGGCAGCACGGCCGGTGGCGGAGCCCTGGCGGCGCTAGGGCCTGCGGCCGCCGTCGTGGGCTCGGGGCTGGCTGGCTTGGCTGCGGGCTGGGGCATGTCCGAAGGCATCGACAGCCAGAAGAGCGGCTTCTGGGGCACCGATGAATGGGGCAACAAGATGTCGATGTTCGACGCCACCGCCGCCATCGGCCGCGACACCGACAAGGCCGTCGAGCGTGGTCTGGGGGGCGGCTTCATCGAAAGCATGGTGGGCGCGGACGGCATCGATACGATTGGCGATATCGCAGGCGGTGGCATGACCGCAGCGACGTCGATCCTCGCTGCCCCGGCGGGCGCCGCCGAGGCCATCTACTCGTACTTCGCCGACTAGCCCCCCCGCGACTTCAGCCTTGGCCTGGTCGCTCTGCACGGACCGCCTAGGTCGAATCCCCCACGATCAGCTGCACCCGTCGCCGAAACCAGCGATGCAGCGCATCGCCATGCGTACGCTCGTGCCACACCTGCACCATCTTGATCGGCGGCAACTTCAGCGGTACCGGCAGGACGCGCAGGGGTAGCTGCGCCTGATAAATCGCGGCCAGCCGCCGCGGCACCGTCAGCACCAGGTCCGAGCCGGCGATGATCCAGCCCGGAGTGAGGAAGCTAGAGACACCCGCCACCACCCGCCGCGCCCGCCGCTTTTTGGCCAGCGCGACATCGACCACGCCCTTGAGATCCCCCTGCATCGAGATCAGCAAGTGATCGAGCTCTAGATAGGTCGGAAGCGACAGCGTCTTTTGGACCCGTGGGTGATCGCGCCGCACCACACAGACGAAGTCATCGACGAACAGCATCTGCTGGTAGAAGCCTTCGGGTAGCTCGCCAAAGAAGCCGGCGATGGCCAGGTCGCAGTCGCCGCGCTCCAGGTCTTCCTTCGGTAGCTGGCCCAGCGTCGAGCGCGAGCGCAGCGTCAGCCGGGGCGCCTCGGCCAAGAGCAGCGGCACGAGCCGCGGCAGGAGGAGCTGCTCGAAGAACTCGGTGCTGGCCAGCGTCAGCTGCGCCGTCGTGGTCGCGGGATCAAAGCGCGGCGGCGGAGCGAACAACCGCTGCAGGCGCCCCAGCGTGTCGCGCACCTGCGGTGCCAGGGCCAGGGCGCGCGGTGTCGGAGTCATGCCGCGGGCCGTCCGAACGAAGAGTTCGTCGCCCAGTGCCTCGCGCAGCCGGGCCAGAGCGTGGCTCATCGCCGGCTGGCTGAGGTGCAGCCGTTCCGCTGCTCGCGAGAGATTACGTTCGCTCAGCAGGGCCTCAAAGACCTGCAGCAAGCTCCCCAGCTTATCCGTCTTATTCATGATCTGAATCATTGCCATGAAACCTATCGATTTCTCAAATGAGCCAGCCGGCCCTAGATTCTTCTTACCAAACAGCGACTCAAACGACGGCCCGGACAGCCACGCAAGCGCCGTCACAATCCACGAATCCCCGACGGAGAACCACAGATGAGCACGTCCAAGAAGGCCCTGATTGTCGTCACCAGCCACGGCGTCCTGGGCAGCACCGGCAAGCCCACCGGCTACTACCTGCCCGAGGTCTCGCACCCCTATCAGGCGCTTTCAGCCCGCGGCATCGCGGTCGACTTCGCCAGCATCCGTGGCGGCAACGCGCCGGTCGATCCGTCGAGCCTGAACATGAGCGACCCGGCCAACCAGCGGCTGTGGCAGACGCCCGAGACGCGCGCTCAGCTGGAAGCGACGCGGGCCTTGGCCGATGTGGACCCGTCACAGTACCAGGCGATCTTTTTCGCCGGGGGACACGGCACGATGTGGGACTTCCGCGGCGATCCCCAGGTGCAGCGGCTGGCCGCCAGCATCTACGAAGCCGGGGGAGTCGTCGCCGCGGTCTGCCACGGTCCGGCGGCGCTGGTCGATATCCAGCTCGCCGACGGCTCGTACCTGGTCGCGGGCAAGCAGGTGGCAGCGTTCTCAAACGCCGAAGAAGCCGCGGCCGGCCTGACCGCGGTCGTCCCCTTCCTGCTCGAAACCGAGCTTACGGCGCGCGGCGCGCAGTACAGCAAGGCGCCGCTGTGGCAGAAGCATGTCGTCGTCGATCAGCGCGTGGTCACCGGCCAGAACCCCGCCTCTGCCAGCGGCGTCGGCGAGGCGATGGCGGCGCTCTTGGCAGGGCCGGCCTAACGACGATGAAGCAGCCGGGCGATGAGCAGGTTGCGGGGGCGCGGGCCACGGTCTGGGCGGGACGGATCGGCGCCTCTTGCCGGGTGCGAGACGTGATATAAGCCCTGGCTTCCGCCTGTCCGGCGGCCCTAGGCCTTTCGCTCGGAGGAAGTATGCCCGCCCTGCTGTCTGATCGGTTCTCGCCCTCGCTGTCGTCGCATTCCTTGGCCTCGTCTCAGCCGTCGCTTCCCCCGCGGTCGCGCCCTGCCCGCCGCTCGCTGTCGCTGGGTTTCCTGCTCCTGCTTGGCGTGCCGGTCTTTGCAGGTAGCTGTACCCCGTGTGACCCCATCGCGCCGGTGCGGCCGGATCCCGTGCCGACCGCCGAAGTGGTCAAGCCGACCGGTCCCAGCGTCGAAGATGCCGCCCGCTTCATGGACGAGACCGAGGCCGAGCTTCGCGTGATCGGCACTCGCCACGAGCGCCTGAGCTTCCTCGCCAACACCTTCATCAATCACGACACCGAGTCGCTGGTCGCGGCCGCCGATGCCGAGTCGATGGAGGTGCTGGCTCGCCGCATCAAAGACAGCCACCGCTTCGATGGCGTGAAGCTGCCGCCGGATCTGAAGCGCAAGTTCGATAACCTCCGCCTGTCGCAGGTGCTGGCCGCCCCGCCCGAGGCCGCCGAGCGCGAAGAGCTGGCCAAGATCGCCGCCGCGATGGAAGCGCACTACGGCAAGGCCAAGTACTGCCGCATGGTGACGCCGCCGCAGCCGGCGCAGCCGCAGGCCCAGGCGACCACTCCCGGCGCCCCTCCGCCAGCCCCGGTCGCCGTCGCGGCGCCGCAGCCGGTGCAGAAGTGCCAGAGCCTCGATGACCTGGAGCGCACGCTCAAGACCAGCCGCAGCTACGACGAGCTCTTGGACGCCTGGGGCGGCTGGCACGAGCAGGCCAAGGCGCTGCGCGGTCCCTACAGTCGCTATGTCGCGCTGGCCAATAAGGGCGCGCGCGATGCCGGCTACAGCGACGTCGGAGCGCTGTGGCGCGCCAAGTACGACATGCCGCCCGATGCCTTCGCCGCCGATGTCGAGCGGCTGTGGCAGCAGGTGCAGCCGCTGTACAAGTCGCTGCACTGCTACACCCGCATGAAGCTGCGCCAGACCTACGGCGCTCGCGTGCCCGATAGCGGGCCGATCCCGGCGCACCTTTTGGGCAATATGTGGGCGCAGGACTGGGGCAACGTCTGGCCGCTGGTGGCGCCGGCGGGCAAGGCGCGCAGCCTCGATGTGGCAGCCGCACTGGTGCGCAAAAAGACCACGCCGCAGGCGCTGGTGAAGTACGGCGAAAACTTCTTCACCTCGCTCGGTCTCGATCCGCTGCCCGATACCTTCTGGCAGCGCTCGATGTTTGTTCGGCCGCGCGATCGCGATGTCGTCTGTCACGCCAGCGCCTGGGACATCACCAGCCGCGGCGATCTGCGCCTCAAGATGTGCATCGAGCTCGACGCCGATAACTTCAAGACGGTGCACCACGAGCTAGGGCACATCTACTACTACTGGTACTACCGCGATCAGCCGCTGCTGTTTCAGTCGGGAGCCAACGACGGCTTCCACGAGGGCATCGGCGACACCATCGCGCTGTCGATCACGCCGCAGTACCTAAAGAAGATTGGCCTGCTGGATCAGGTCAACGAGTCGCCGGCCGACGACGTGGCGTTCCTGCTGCGCGATGCGCTGGACCGCGTGTCGTTCCTGCCGTTCGGCAAGCTGATCGATCAGTGGCGCTGGCAGGTGTTCTCGGGCCAGACCAAGCCGGAAGACTTCAACAAGGCCTGGTGGGAGCTGCGCGCGCGCTATCAAGGCGTGGCCCCGGCCGTCACCCGCACCGAGGACCACTTCGATCCCGGCGCCAAGTACCACATCCCGGCCAACGTGCCGTATATGCGCTACTTCCTGGCGCACATCCTGCAGTTCCAGTTCCATCGCGCGCTGTGCCAGGCGGCGGGACACACCGGGCCGCTCTACAAGTGCTCGGTCTACGGCAACCGCGCCGCGGGCGACAAGCTGAAGGCGGTGCTGGCGATGGGCGCTTCGCACACCTGGCAGGAGGCGATGCAGACGATTGCCGGCACCGACCAGATCGATGCCAACGCGCTGCTTGAGTACTACCAGCCGCTGCAGGGCTGGCTTGACGAGCAGACCAAGTCGCAGAAATGCGGCTGGTAACTTGGCTGCTGCCGGCCCTGCAGCAGGGCTGGGTGGTGACGCCAACACCCCGTACCCCGACGATGAATCCCGCCGCCCCGGCCCCGACGTTTGACCCGACGCTGGTCGTGCCGATCGTGAAGTGGC
>DAORCZ010000720.1:0-4732 GCA_035345735.1 Pseudomonadota bacterium
ATCGCGCCCACGACATGCTGCGCGGCGGCCTGGTCGCGCTCAAGCGGCTGTCGTCGGGATCCGTCACCGAAAACGAGCGCTTTCAGCGTGAGTCCCAGCTCCTCGCCCAGCTGCGCCATCCCGGCATCGTGCAGTACATCGATAGCGGGCGTACTCCCGAGGGCGAGCCCTATCTCGTCATGGAGTGGTTGGAAGGCGAAGATCTGGCGGGGTGCCTCTCCCATCGCGACCTCAGCTTGAGCGAGACGCTGGCCCTGCTGCTTGCGGTCAGTGAGGCGCTGATCGATGCGCACAGCCACGGGATCTTGCATCGCGATCTCAAGCCCTCGAACCTGTTTCTGCGCGACGGTGACGCAGGCCGTCCGGTGATCCTGGACTTCGGGATCGCCAAGCAAAAGACGGGCGTAGGGCGGCTGACCAAGACGGGAGCCGTGCTCGGTACACCGGCCTATATGGCGCCGGAGCAAGCGCGGGGAGAGCGCGTCCTAACTGCGGCGGTCGATCTGTTCGCACTCGGCTGCGTGCTCTACGAGTGCCTTGCAGGGCGGCCACCCTTCGTCGGTGAACAGCTACCGGCGGTGCTGACGCAGATCTTGTTCTCCGACCCGCCGGCCTTGGCTTCGCTGCAGCCCTCGCTACCCCCTGGGGTCTGTGCGCTGGTCGATCGGCTGCTCAGCAAAGATGCTGCGCGCCGGCCGCCCAGCGCCCTTGCTCTGCGCAATGAGCTACGACTGCTGCAGAGCGGTCATCCCGAGACAGCGACAGTTTCCAGCACTGAACTGCGAGCAGGGGAGGGGGCCGGCCCACGCGTTGATGATGCGCCAGCCGCCGAGCGCGAGTCGGTGCCTGACCAGACTCTGCCCTGGCTTCCCTTCGTCGGCCGCGACCGCGAGCTTTCGTTGCTGGTGCAGGCCTGCGACACCTGCTTTGACGAGCGGCGAGCGAGCGCGTTGCTGGTCACTGGCTCAGCCGGGATGGGCAAGTCGCGCCTGCGCTACGAGTTCTTGCGCGGCCTGGCGGAGCGCCAGCCACAGTGCCTGGTTTTGCACGGTCGCGGAGAAGCCTTGGCCAGCGGGACCCCGTACGCCGTCTTGGCGCAGGCGCTGCGTCGACTGTGCGGCATCCAAGCCGGCGAGGAGAGCAGTCTGCGGCGACAGAAGCTGCGCCAGCGCCTCGGTCGCGCCCTGCCCAGCCACGAGTCGCAGCGCATCTTGGAGTTCATGGGCGAGCTGTGCAGCATCTCGTACGCCGATGCGGCCAGCCCACCGCTGCGCGCCGCCCATCAGAACCCGGCGCTGATGGCGGAACAGCTGACGCAGAGCTTCTGCGATTACCTGCAGGCCGAGTGCGAACGTCAGCCGGTGTTGGTGATGATCGAGGATGCGCACCTCGCCGACCTGATGTCGAGCCGCGTCCTGGGTCAGGCGCTGCGCGACTTGCGCGATCAGCCGCTGTTTGTTCTCGCCCTGGCCCGGCCTGAGATCGACGATCGCCTACCGGGTCTGTGGAGCGAGCGGGGCGTGGTCCGTCTGCCCCTGTCGGCGCTGGGCAAGCGGGCGAGCGAAAAGCTGGTGCAGCACGCGCTGGCTGGGGCGGGCCGGGCAGCCGAAGCGGGCGAGACAGCCGCGCGCATCGTCGAGCAGGCTGGCGGGAACGCGCTGTTCTTGGAAGAGCTTGTCCGGGCGCTTTTGACGGGGCGGGGCGACGGGCTACCGCTGACTGTGCTCGCAATCTTGGAGGAACGGATTGCGGCGCTGCCGGCTGGGGTCGGGCACCTGCTCCGCGCGGCCAGCGTGTTCGGCGACGCCTTCTTCCTGGGGGGCGTGCGGGCCGTGTTGGGACAGACGACCACCGAGACTGTGTTGCGCAGTTGGCTGCAGCTCTGCGAAGAAAAAGACCTGATCGATCCGCGTCGCAAGGGCCGCTTCGTCGGCGAGCCGGAGTTTCGCTTCCGTCATGCCCTGATGCGCGAGGCGGCCTACGCCGGTCTATCCGATGAGGCCAAGCGTGCCGCCCATGGCTGCGCCGGCGACTGGTTGGAGCGCATGCGCGAGACCGACGCCATGGTACTTGCCGAGCACTTTTTGCGTGGCGGTTCTCCTGAGCGCGCCGCTGTCTGGCTGTACCGTGCGACGGCCGATGCACTAGATGCAAATGACCTGCATTTGGTGCTAGAGCGCGGCGAGCGGGCGGCGGCGACGGGTGTGGGGGGCAGCTTGCTGGGGCGGGTCCGACGCCTGCAGGCGACGGCGGCGTTCTGGCTTAGCGACTACGCGGCAGCGCGCAGCTTTGCCGAGGGGGCGATTTCGCTCTTGCCCGCCGGCAGTGCCGAGTGGTTCTTGGCCGTCGGAGAGGCCGTTGCCTCCTGCGGGCGACTGGGGGATGCCGAAGGGGTGCTGGCCCACTTCGAGCGCGCCAACCAGGCGACGGCGGAGAGCTCGGCGCGGGCGGCGCGGGTGATCTGCCTGTCGCGCGCGGCCTTTCCGCTGATCCAGCTTGGTCAGCTGGCGCGCGTGGCCCCGATCATCGAGCACCTCGCGGCGGAGAGCGAGGGGTTGGGCGACGACGAAGCGCTGGCGCGGGCCCAGGCCTATCAGGTGCTGGCGGAGTACGCCCATCACCAAGGGGATCTGGAAGGGGCGGTGCATCGGCTAGAGCGAGCGACGGAAGCCTTCGTGCAGGCAGGCGATGCCCGCAGCGCGCTGAGCGAGAGCAACAGCCTGGCCGCGAGCTATGTCGAGCTAGGTCGGGTGGCGGAGGCCGAGGCCATCTGCCGTCGCAACCTGGCCTTGGGCGAGCGCTACAACACGCCGCGCGCCGCGGCTTTTGCGCGCTTCGTCCTGGCCTATGCTCTGGTCTACTTGCCGCAGAAAGCGGCGGAGCAGCGTCAGCTGGCCGACTCGCTGGTCAGCGAATATCGCGCCGCCCGCAGCCTGCGCATGCAGGGCGTCTCGCAGCTCCTCTTGGCTATCGCCGAGCTGCACCTGGAACAGCCCGTGGCGGCGGAGGTGGCAGCTCGGGAGGCCACGGAGCTCCTCGCGGCATATCCCGGCATGCGGAGCTGGGCGCTATCGATTCATGCGCGGGTGCTGTTGGCGCTGGGGCAGACCCAGCAGGCGCTGGAGCAAGCCCGCGCCGCGCATCAGCTCCTCGTTGAGCGCGGCACGCTAGAGCGCGGCCAGGGCTGGCCGCCGATTGTGCTGGTCGAGGCGCTCTTGGCGGCGCAGCAGCCGGAGGCCGCCCGGCAGGCGCTGGCCGATGCACGACATCGCTTGGACGAGCGGGCTCGCCGCATCCGCGATCCGGAGACCCGCGCGCAGTTCCTAAAGCTCTGGCCGCACGCACGGGCCCTGGAGCTGGCCGCGACGCTACTGCCTTAGGATGCAGGTGGGGTGAGGGGGCCGTAGACGGCCTGTGCGGCGGGCAAGCTCTGGGCTTGTGCGAACCAGGCGCTGACGCGGGGCAGGTCGGCAAACAGGTCGGCCCGTCCCAGGTGCACCAGCCGCACCACGATGGGCAGGGTCTCTAGATCGGCCAAGCTCAGGTTGTCGCCGAATAGCCATGGCTGATCCGAGAGCAGCGACTCCATGCGCTGCAGCATGATGCGCAGTGCGTTGTAGGCGGCGCTCACTTCGGCATCGTCGATCTGGTTGTGCAGGGTGCGCAGCCAGCGCTTGCGGGTGGTCTCGTCTGGGGCGCGCTCGAGCTGCGCTTGCACATCGGCCGTCGGAAGCTGGGCCAGGGCGGGCGCGACCCAGGCGCGATACGTCGGCGATGCGATCTGGATCGTCGGGCCGGTGTCGATGTACTTGGTCCACATGCGGATGCGGGCCCGGCGCACGCGATCTTCAGGTGGTGGCAACAGCGCGGGCTGGGGTTTCAGCTCTTCGAGAAACTCATTGATGATCGAGGACTCGTAGAGCGGCTGGCCATCGACGACCAGCGTCGGTACTTGGCCGTTCGGATTCAGCGCCAGGTATTCCGGGCGGAGCTGATCCAGCTTGATCAGGTCGACGATCTGCTCGGCGACCTCGATGCCTTTGTGGAACAGACACAGGCGAACTTTCTGCGAGGTGGGCGACAGCGGAAAGTAATGCAGCGTGATCGACATGGGCGGCTGCCCTCCTTGCCAGGTCAGATGCCCGGTCGCTGCGGCTGTTACAGCGGCATGATGCCGCGGCGGGGGGTGGTCGTGCCGTAGGTGTCGGGGGTGAGCCTGACACCTAGCTCGGCGAGGGCGGCGCGGTGTTCGGGGAGGGGGGTGCGGAGCATCTTTTTTTCAAGGACGGCCAACTTGGCGAAGCTTTCGTGCCCGTGCAGGCGGGGGACGAAGGCGGCGACTCGCGGCCAGCGCGCGGCATCGACCTGGTAGCGGGCAAAGGCGGCGTTGCGAAAGAACGCGGCGATGCTGATATCGGCGATCGACAGGGCGCCGAACAGGAAGCCGTCAGCGGGAAGCTGCCCTTCCAGGTAGTCGAGGATGGACGGGATTTCTTCGTTGTGGGCCTTCTGCAAGATGACGGGATCGGGGGCCTCGCCCCAGACGGCGGGACGGATCAGGGCCTGATTGAACAGGTGCCAGATGAAGACTTCGCCCATGCGGGTGTCGGCGAATTCTTCCAGCCAGCGGGCGCGGGCGCGGTCGGCGATGGCCGACGGATACAGGGCCGGCGTGGGGTAGCGATCTTCGAGATACTGGCAGATGACCGAGGAGTCACACAGCGTCACCTCG
>DAORCZ010000721.1:0-4729 GCA_035345735.1 Pseudomonadota bacterium
AAGGTCCGGCGCGTGATCAAGAAGGCGGACCCCAGCGCCCCGCACGAGACCTTCCTCGTGCTCGACGCAACCACGGGCCAGAACGCGATTGCGCAGGCGCGCACGTTCAAGGAGATGCTGGAGATCACCGGCATCGTGCTGACCAAGCTGGATGGCACCGCCAAAGGTGGCGTAATCCTTGGCATTGCTCATGAGCTTGCCGTGCCGGTGCGCTACATTGGCATCGGCGAAAAAATTCACGACCTGCGTGCTTTTGACGCAGCGGACTTTGTCGATGTGTTATATGAGCAAGCCGATCCAGCCGAGATGTAAGCTCTCCAGAAACCGTCTGGCGGTCTCTGCTGCCGGGCAGGTACCCTGCCGGTGGTACCCGCGGTCGTCGGCAGATGGCGAGAAATGAAGTAACCGTGCGAACATCTTGATTGACGCAGACGGCACATGATATCGTTTCCCCCCGGTATCCCGACTATGGCGATACCGGCCTAAATCGGCGTTACGCGAGGTAAGCATGAGGAGACTGGCAATAGGCCTGTGTGTGTGGACGGCGACGGCACTCACGCTCTCTGGCACAGACAGGCTCGCACACGCGAGGGAGCAGCAACCGGCGGCGAGTCCGCCGGCGGCCGAGGCCGAGAAGCCGGCCGAGGGTCCCCCCGCTGAAGCTCCGGCCGCCTCCCCTCCGGGAGAAGGCACCACCCAGGAAGTCTCGGGCGCCAAGACCCCAACCGACGGCGTTCAGCTCAAGACGCGCTGGGATGACATCGCGGTTCTGCCGCGACGCTACATCCTCAAGGCGCGCCGAGTTGAGCTGATGCCGATGTATCACTTCACGCTCAACAACCCGCTCATCCGTCACCACGGCATCGGCGGGCAGCTCAATTACTTTTTGAGTGAAGCACTTTGGTTGGGCGTTGAGGGCACGGGGTACCTGCCGCAGCAGCAGAGCGGCTCTGACGGGACCTACTTCTTGACCGGCGCGCAGGACAAGGTCTTGCCGGCCGTCAACAAGCTGGTCTTTTCGGCCCTGCTCGACTTTGGCTACGTGCCGGCCTACGGCAAGTTTGCGCTGTTCAACCGCGCCATTGTCCATTGGGAGGGTTACATCACCCTCGGCGTTGGCGCGTTTATGAGCGAGGTGATCCCAGTCAAACGCTCGGATCCTGCGTTCCAGAACATCAGCGCCATCGTCAAGGTCGGCGTCGGTTCGCGTTTGTTCCTGACCAAGTTCATGGCGCTCAACGCGTTCCTGTCGATGTACGGCTATCCCGATACCTTCGAGCCAGTGGCCAACGTCTCCTACAACCGCGATACGACGGGCGCCTGCAAGGATTACTACACCGGTAAGACAGCAGGCACCCCGGAGTTCGAGAGCGCTTACGCCTCGTGCCGCAAGGCCAACGGCAACACGACGCTCTCGCTGGATGTAGTCTTCGGGCTGGGCTTGTCGTTCTATCTGCCGCCGAAGTTTGAGTACAAGGGGCCACGGTAATTAGGAGCGAGGGACACATGCGGACGCAAAGCTTCATCTTTTCGGTTGGAGCCCTCGCACTGCTTGCCGCTCCGGCACACGCGGACAGAGGGCGCAATCCGCTGGCAGGACAGCCAGCAATCCGGCACCGGGTCGAGATGCGCAAGCTGCGCTTCGAGATCACGCCGCAGCTCATGCTGTCGATCAATCAGCCCTACCTGATTGGCGTCGGCGGCGGTGGCGCACTGCAGTTCCACCTGACGGACTGGCTGGGTCTGGGCGCATCGTTTCACTACACCACCAACCTCGCGGCGCCCCTCGTCGGACGCATCGAGGAAGCACTGCCGCAGAACTATGCCGGCGCGGGCGATCCCTCGTCGGGTCTGAAGCAGCCGAGCAAGCAGATCTTCAAGGATCACTTAATCGGTCCGTCGATGCTGATCGGCGTCTACGCGACGCTGACACCGATCGCGGGCAAGTTCTCGCTGTTCAACACGCTGTTCGCCAAGTATGACTTCTACGGTCTGATCGGTCTGGGCTTCACCATGCTCAACGCGCCGCTCAGCAGCGGTCAGACGGCGTACCAGGACACCGCGAACTCGATGCGGGCTGTGAACGCGACAGCGCTCAGCGCGGCCAATGACGTGAACCTGCAAGCGCCCGATCCGTTCCTAGGTCTGCGACCAGCCGGTCTGTTTGGTATCGGCGTGCACATGTTCTTCAACAACTTCATCGGGCTCAACCTGGAGCTTCGCGACTACCTGTACAAGTCGAACCCGGGTGGCTTGGATGTCAGCACCGCCGACAACAACACCGACAACTCGCCCGTGCTCAGCGCCCAGGACGAGTTCATCGTCAGCAACCTGTACTTTGGTATCGGCCTGACGTTCATGCTCCCGCCCGGCGCCAAGACCTCGCGCTAGTCACACCTCGCGCAGCACTCTTGTTTGGCTGAATAGACAGCGGCATGCTCCAGAGCATGACCGCTGTTTCTATTTTTGGCGCCTACGTCGCGGGCTCGTTCCGTCGCACCGGCGCAGCCCGCGAGATCCGCTCCCCCTTCGATCAACGCCCTGTCGCCTGTGTCCACGACGCCGGAGCAGCGGAGATCGAAGAGGCGCTCTCGGCGGCGGCGCAGTCTTTTGCTGCCACCCGCGCGCTGAGCAGTCAGCAGCGGGCCAGCATCTGTGCCGAGGTGGCGGCTCGGCTCTTGGCTCGCAGTGAAGAGCTGGCCTGGGCCATCTGCGACGAAGCAGGGAAGCCTATCAGCGATGCCCGCGCCGAGGTCGAACGCGCCGTCTTTTGCTTCGAGCTGGCCGCCGCCGAAGCCCAACGCGCAGCCGTCGAAGGAGACTTGCTGCCAATGGATCTCCGCCCCCCCGGGCAAGGGCGACTTGGTCTGCTGAGACACGTGCCGATTGGGCCGGTGGCTGCGATCAGCCCGTTTAACTTCCCGCTGAACCTAGCCGTGCACAAGGTAGCGCCAGCCCTGGCCGTCGGCTGTCCCATCGTGCTCAAGCCTGCATCGCAGACGCCGACACCGGTGCTGCGCCTCGCCGAAATTATTCAGCAGACGGCCTGGCCGAGCGCGGCACTCTCGGTGCTGCCGGCCGGGCGACAGGCGGCCGATCGGCTGGTCAGCGATGACCGTCCGCAGCTTCTGAGCTTCACGGGTTCGGCGGCTGTGGGCTGGGACATGAAGGCCCGCGCCGGACGAAAGCGCGTGGTGTTGGAGCTCGGCGGCAACGCTGCGGTTCTGATCGATGAGACCATCCACTCAGAGGATCTCGACGAGATCGTCGGGAAGCTGATCTACGGCGCGTTCTCATACGCCGGGCAGAAGTGCATCAGCGTGCAGCGAATCTACGTCGTTGCCCGCGATGGTGGCTGTCTCGCCGATGAGTTCACGCGACGCTTCCTGGCAGCCGTACAGGCGATTCGCTGCGGAGATCCGAGGGACCCCGAGGTCTTGGTCGGCCCGATGCTCGATGCAGCGAATGCGCAGCGCATTGAGCGCTGGGTGGCGGAAGCGCAGGCGCAGGGGGCGCAGGTGCTCGCCCAGGGGAATCGGCAGGGCAACCTGATTCCGCCGATCGTGCTGACCAAGGTCCCCATGGATGCCCAGGTCTGCAGCGAAGAGGCCTTTGGTCCGCTCTGTCTGATCGAGCGCGTCCCTGACTTCTCGGCGGGGCTGGCTGCCATCAATGCCTCGCGCTTTGGCCTGCAGGCCGCCGTGTTCACTCGCGACCTTGGCCACAGCTTGCGCGCATTCGACGAGCTCGTGGTTGGGGCGGTCATCCTCAACGATGCGCCGAGCTTCCGCCTCGATCACATGCCGTACGGTGGCGTCAAAGAGTCCGGGCACGGCCGCGAGGGCCTGCGCTGCGCCATCGCCGACATGACGGAGCCGCGTCTGCTGGTTACCCGCGCCCTACCCGCACGCTGAGCCCTACGCCAGCGACCAGAGCCCGAACTGCCACCCCGGCGCCGGGCTAGCGGCTGTTGCGACAGGCGGCTGGCTCATTCGCCTGCTGGCAGCCTTCGACGCAGCGACGCCAAGAACCGGGCGCGACGTTGGCCTTAAACAGGCACTGCTCCCATGTCAGGTCGCAGGCGTCGCGTTCTTTCTGCGGCTGCGCGGAACCCCGAGCCGCGATGTGACATTTGCGGAAGTCAAAGAGGCAGGCTGAGAGCTCCAGCGCTCGTCCGCACTGATGTTCGCAGTCGGCAAAGCGGGCCTGTTGAGCGTCTGCCGAGCACTCGTTGACCTCGGGCAGGGCCAGCGGCGCACGGCTGGGCGTCAAGCTCGGCGCAGGCGGCGTGGCAGCCGGCGCTTCCTGGACCGTGCGCGGCGGAGCTTCTTGTGGCTCAGCCGGCTCGCTGGCCTCACGCGGAACTTCGCGCGGTGGACGGCGAGGCGGACGACGCTCTGTCGGGGTCGGCGCCGAACCGGTCGGCGATGCCCCATCCGGCGACTCGCCACGGCACCGCTTCTCCAGCCTAGCCAAGACTTCGAGCGAGATGCCCGGCACCGGCATGCGGCTCTGTGGCCCCTTGCGAACGGTCTCCGGCGCCGACAGCACAATGCCTTCTCGCGGCACAATGATGCCGTGGATGGGTCTCGCGACTGAGGTGGCTTCACCTGGCATCAGCGACGGCATGTAGTCATCAACGGCGTACTCCTCGTACATGATCTCGGGCGAGATCCGGACGTGCAGATCGCCACAGCTTGGAATGGCGTTGCGCAGGCCTCGCAGATCG
>DAORCZ010000722.1:0-4728 GCA_035345735.1 Pseudomonadota bacterium
CGAAAAAGTGAGATCCGCTGCGGCCCCAGCCTCTGGAGCTCGATGGGGAATTCATATGTAAACAGCTTCTAGGGAGGGATTTGCATATTATGATCTGTCTTGGGCGGTTGCATTCGGCTATCTGCGGCTTTCGATTGAAGATTGGTCTGTGTCTGTAAATGTTGGGGGGGAATCTGCCTGGGGGGCAAACTGGAGCTATCTGCGATTACAGGGTGCTCCATTTGTGGGAGGCCTGCCATTGCGTTAGAGAGTGGGGGAGGGAATACTTCATTAGTGGGTCCCAGTATTCGCGGAGTAGGGCCTTGATGATATCACCCTCCATGACCAGATTGATCTCAGCTAGGCCGTGGGGGTAATGATTGTCAGAGCCGACCACGAAGGTCTGCCGGTCTACCAGCGTCAGCTTGGAATGGTTTCCGACCGCCTTGAGGACCCCGCGCTCGGCGAGTGCGCCTTCGCAGTCTTCTTTTTCGTCCGCAGCGTCGTCCCAGTAGGGTTCGTTTTCGACATAGTCATGGGTAAAGCGAAACGGCGCTACCCGGAGTCGGTTCCAGACACTCTTTGAGGCGTAATTCCAGGCTTTCTCGCGCGTGTAATACATAATAAAATCGGCGGCGTTCTGTGGACCGTTCGAGTTATTCGTATAGCCGTCCATTTTGCCACTGCCGTACGGCCCACTGACTACGACATTGACCCGCAGCTTAGGCTTGGCCTTCATGGCGGTGGCGATGGCCTCGCAGGTCCAGTGCGCCATCGTTGTATTGATGCCAGCCGCCAGGTCCATGGCCGTCAGATCTTGATGCGAGAAGTCCAGGCGGGTCGCGGCGTTCTTGATCAAGAAGTCCTTCATTAAGTGGCTGGTGTTCTTCTTGTCCGCGGTGCCACAGGCCCCGCCCATGCGCCCGACGACCATCACTTTCGCCTCGTGGAAGTTCGGTAGCGAGATATCAAACGTCCGGCCCAGCTCGGCGGCGTCGACGTAGTCGCCGGCGGCAGCCGCCTGGCGCATGGTGCTGTAGCTCATCGACTCCCACTCGCCGTCGTTGAGCTTCCACCCCATCAGCCAGGTTGAACTGACGCTCTGCTTGGCCTGGTTCCAAAAAAATGTAGTCCAGCTCTCGTTCGAACGCTCTTGGCCGGATACGCTGCGGCCGACATCGACATTGGTGGACCCGCCATAGTCCCATAGATACTTGGCGAAGTTCTTGACATCGTACGCTACAGGGCCCCAGACTTCGACCGATAGATCGTGCACAGGGGGATATTGGTTGTAGTCGGCGTCATACATGTTATGGCCCCCGACGACAGCCCCTCCGTTATCGTTGCAAATAATCTTTGCATGATTAAATGCTGATCCCGCCGAGTTGCTATATATTCCATAATACACATCGGGTGGATTTCGCAATGTATTAATGAAACCGGCCAGCGCCTTCCGGAAGCGTTCGTGGTGCGGTCGCCGATGTGACCCTGGCCCGCCACGGTCGCCAAAGCCCACCGGTCCGATGTGCAAGCGGTCGAAGGGCCAGCCAAACAGAAATCGCACCGTCTTCTTGCCGCCCGATTGCGACATCTTGGTAAGCCCCTCGCGCAGAGCGTCCCAGAAAATACCATTCGGGGTGCATCCACGGGGGGGGTCCAAGCTAGTAATATCCAAAATACTCGTGGTTCTGGTCATCACGCGGACGATGGAATCTTTTAATTCATTCATACTCGCATTTACGCCGTTCATGACGCTGCGGTCCATCGGCTGACCCCAGATATTCGGAGTCTGGAGAATCTTCACATAGCAGCCCTTTCGGGGGGGGCCCCAGGTGCGTAGACGATCGGCAAGCGCATTGTCCTGTAGATGTTGCTTCAGCTCTTTCAACATTGTGCGAACTCCATGCCCTTTACGGATGCAACAGACCGGGCTTCGTTGTGTTCTCGACCCCTGCCGAGAGTCACCCAGGCGGTGCACCTCGACCCTCGTTCTCGACGATCCCCTCGGGGATCGTAGGGGGAAACGGTTGTCTTGCAAAGCCGCTTTTAGGGCACGGGCGGCACGATGCTGCGGGGCTTGGCGCAAGCCCTCGCGATCACGCGCCCATACGGTTTTCTAGGGGCTGTGGATTTCAGGGGCCGGCATTCTGATGCACCCGCGACGAGCGATTTGCGCTGTGGGATCAGGGGCTTGGCAGGCGCTTGCCGATTTTTGTGCGACCTGACGCGGGGGGCATCGTCTTGGGAGTGGAAGGTTTGAGAGACATGACAATGACGCCGCTTTTTTTGTTCTGCGATGCCAAGCACGGTCGCTTCCTGGTGACAGGGGATGTCTATGACCAGCACGTCTATCACCAGCTAGAAGGCGGTCGCCCCAACGCGGTGTGGAGCCTGGAGGCGGTCGCGGGCGGCGGCTTCTATCTGCGCGATCAGAAGCACGGCAAGTGCCTGGTGGCCGGCGATGTCTATGACGGCCACGTCTATCATCAGGATCCGGGCGGTCGCCCCAACGCGGTCTGGGACGTCGACGTCACTGTCGATGCGGGAAGTGGACAGCGCAGCCTGGTCTTGACGGATCGCAAGCACCGCAAGTGCCTGGTGGCCGGCGATGTCTACGACGGGAACCTGTACCACCAGGACCTCGCCAGGCGAGAAAATGGGCGCTGGATTCAGCAGGCGCTGTTTGACCCGCTGGCCCTCAAGGAAGTGCAGGTCGAGCTAGCGCGACTGACGGTGGCCTATAACTTTTCGATTCGCTCGCCGGCCGACGCGGCCGCCGCCGGCTTTACGCAGCAGCACGTCGCGTTTACCGCCTACGACACGCCACAGCCGGGCACGGTGCCGGTCTATCGCGAGACGCGGATCGACAATCCCGGCGGGCAGTTTCATCTCTCGACGCGGGGCGAGGCGGAAGCGACGGCGGCCGGTTGGAAGCGAGTCGGCGTCGCGTTCTATGCCTACGCCGCGCCGCTATCGGGGACGGTGCCGGTGTACCGCGAGCGCTTGGCCAACGGGACGTACTATTTGTCGATGCGGCACAGCACGGTGGCGGCGCTGGTCGGGGCGCAGCAGTTAGAGGTCGCGTTCTACGCCCTGCCGGCCGACCGGCTGAACCCGCCGCAGAGCATCTGCCTGCGGGCCTATGGCGGCCAGTTCGTGCGTGTCGATCCGCTGGACGGCAACAAGGTCGGCGCCACGCGCTTGGCAGTCGGCGGCTGGGAGCCGTTTGCGATGATCGAGCTTGGCCAGGATCGCATCGCGCTTTTGGCCGGCAGTGGCAAGTACGTCACGGCTGAAAACGGCGGCGGGGCTGGGGTGGGGGCGACGGCGGACACGATCCAGGCGGCGCAGGCTTTCCTGCGCATCGATCTGGGCAGCGGCAACCTGGCGCTGCAGGCATCGGGAGGCCAGTACCTGTGCGCCGAGGGCGGTGGTGGCCAGCCGCTCGTCGCCAATCGATCGGCGATAGGTGGCTGGGAGACCTTCGGCTGGGTCAAGCAGCCGGCCGGGCTGTCGTTTGAAGCGATTCTCGGCACGATGCGGCAGGTGGCCTGTGGCGCCGATGGCGCGGTCTGGGCGATCAACACCGCGGGCGACATCTTCCGTCGCATCCCCGGCGGCTGGGAGCACATCCCCGGCAACCTGAGCCAGATCTCGGTCGGCGCGGCCGGCCAAGTGTATGGCGTCAATCCCTCCGACATGATCTATCGCTTTACGCCAAGTGGCTGGGAGCAGATCCCCGGCGCGCTGCGCCAGGTCGCGGTGGCGGCCGATGGCACGGTCTGGGGGCTGTCCGGCGACGACCAGATCTATCGTCGCAACGGCACGGGCTGGGAGCACATCCCCGGTGGGCTGCGGCAGATCGCGGTCGGTTCGGCGACGCTGATCTGGGGCGTGAACTCGGCGGACATGATCTACCGCCTGACCCCGGGCGGCTGGGAACAGCTACCCGGGCGCATGCGTCAGGTGTCGGTGGCCTCCGACGGAACGGTCTACGGCGTCAGCGGCATCGGCGGCGTCTGTCGTTTCGTGAGCGGCGCCTGGGAGCATATCCCGCTGAACCTGCGGCAGGCCTCGGTGGGCTCGGCGGGCCTGCTGTGGGGCGTCGATGCCGATGGCCAGGTGCTGTGCGGAACGTCGCTAGCGAGCACCAGCCCAACGCCCGCAACACGCGTGGCGGTGCGGCGCGAGCAGTCGCTGTTTGCCTGGGACGCCTTCCGCTTTTCGACGAGCGCACCCGCGAGCGGGACAGCGGGCTGGCGACCGCTGGGCATCGCGTTTGTCGCGCACAGCACGCCGCAGCCGGGCACGGTCCCGATCTATCTCGAAACTCCCGATTCGGGCGGCGGGCCGCAGATCCAGCTTGGGCATCGCGGCGCGGCGCAGGCCAAGGCGGCGGGCTGGCTGCAGAGCGGCGTCGCCTTCCACGCCTTCTTGTATCCGGCGGCCGGGACCGTACCGGTGTATCGCGAAGTCCGAAACGGCTACGCCCACTTCGCCACGCGGAGTGGCACCGCCGCCGCTGCCGAGGGCTTTGTGCAAACGGACGTGGCGTTCTACGCCTATCCGCCCGACGCAATCTGACCGGAGCCGGGGCGCTTTGGGGGCGCTTGGAAGCTGGCCGCCGCCGTCGCGGCCTATCGATTTTCACTGACAGGAGGGGGCCGTGGCGTATCCGAATTATCCGCATGAGGGTGGGTTGGTGATTCCCACCAACGTAAGCAGCAATCATATCCGCAACGGCGAACC